>JACZUZ010000280.1 GCA_022572905.1 Candidatus Zixiibacteriota bacterium
CTCAACATCATGCGAAAATGCAGCGGAAATTAACGCGAAGACTATGACAACCACGCGAGCAACTTTAATATTCGTCTTAATGTATGTTCTGTAAGTTTTCATCACGTCCCCGATTCCTTAGAATTCACCGTTGAACTTGTAGTCGATTTCAGCGGAGGCGTTGACAATGATGTAGTCTGCGGCGACCAGTCGCACCGGTTGCCCCCCCGCACTTTGTAGTGTGATTAGCTGCCCGATATAGAGCGTGTCGTTCATTAGGATCTGGATATCAACGCTGTCCAGTACGATGACGACAGAGGAAGACACACTGTCAATCGCGATTCCGTTAACATCCACCGGCGATGGTACAACGGTTATTGGACCAACTACTAGCTCCGGGGCGCTATAGAGAGTCGCCGAATCGCCGCTCAAGAGCAGATTCACAGTCAATCCAAGCGGAAGTCGGTTCGTGATAGTGGCGTTGAGTCGCGCCTCAATCAGATGGTCAGTGATGATCTTGATATCAGCTGTGTCGATTGTAGACGAAGAGATATCACCTTCTACGGTCGAACTGGTAATAGCCAATTCCAGAGGCGATTCAATCTTAATACTTGAGCGAATGAAGTCCGATGCCGTAACCTCGACGACGGTTGTTCCATCCCCAAAAGTAACCGATCCGCTGACAGTGAATTCAGAAGGTATTGGGTTCAGGAAAGCGGCGATATCGCTCTCAACTATTTCTGTTAACTGTGGAGCTAAGCGGCTACCGGGTTGAATTGTTCCGGTTATGTTAAGAGACTTACCGTTATTGGCATTTACTACTATATTTAGAGACCCAGACAATTTGGATCCGTTCTCAATACCAAGAGTTAGTGTGGCCGCGGTTAGCTGTACGGAGTCAAAGCCAGTCGGTATGTCGATTGTTTCGACGATTGGATCCAGTATTGTCGTAACCGAAGAAAAAACTCCTTTGATACGATCAAAAGATAGATTACGAATACTCGCTATAACTCTGATAGTGTCTGTTGCGCTGATGGTAACAGTTCCCGGAGCCGACGAATCTATCACAACGTCAATTAGTATCGAAATGTCCTGCGGGAGGGTTTGGTCGGATGGAGCCAGTGTATAAGCGCTGACATCAACGAGTATTGTATCAACAGAGCTTGCCGCAACCTGACTGCTAAGAGTAAGAGAAGCGCCATTCAGAACGAAATCCGGGAGAGAAACAATCATATTTGCGCTTACTCCGGTTTTGTTTGCCAGTACTAATTTCAGTTCACCGGTAACCAGGGTTGCGGAATCAATGCGATGTGCCGCGTCAAGGGCTACGACTTCGACAAAATTCTTCGTGATCTCAGGAATCTGCACTGAACCGCGCGAAATTGTAAACGGATCGGAAAAGAATATCTGGGTTGTGATGTCTTTGTCGGAAAGCGAAAGCAGTGTTCCACCGATAGTATGCGCGTGCACTTGCAGACGCAGGCGATTGCTGATTGTGTTATTGGTTAGAGGAATTTCAATAGTGTCTGTAGCGCCAGCGGGAAGTCCGCCGGGCATCATTCCGGCGCTGATCGGCAGGAAAGTCACCAGGTCGAATAGTTCGATTGAAACAGTATCGAGTGTTAACCCGAGATTATTCTGGATTGATATGAGTATGCTGCCAACAGCGATTGTCATGCTATCGAAAGTTGTCATGACCGGTGTGTCGTGAATGAAATCAAATGACACAGGTGGTATTACACCGATGGGATATGAAAGAAGATCTGCGAAAGAGACTGTGCTCGGCGGAATCTGATCCAGATTGACCTGGATTTCACCCAATGCTTCGGAAACGGTCCTGCTGATATCGCTGACCGTCATTGACGGACCAACTCCTATCGAGTCGAGGTCCTGCTCATAGAGAAACTGCGGATTGCCGAGGCTGTCTACGGACAACGTTGGTTCATCAATACGCTCGATCAGCTCCGGCATGTCGTATTGCCGATTCATCAAGGGCAGATTCAGACTTGTCACCCAGCTGGGAGATTCGGGTTTCTCAATGGAACACTGTATTAGAGATAAAAACAGAATAGCCACCACAATCCCGATCAGGGCCTTGGACCCTATGCGGACATAAACTCTGTCTATAAAACGCTCATCGCTGCGTCCATTTCTTCGCTTTATTCTGCGAGCCATTTCCTACCTCTTCCCTTCATCCGGTATTTCGATTTTCAACACTACCAGAAGCGCAAGGAGAGCGCCAAGCCTGTAAATAGCCACAAGTGCAAGAACGGCAATGTCTTATGGGGGCTTGGTTTCAATGGGGTTTATGACTAGTTGTGGGGAGCGCCCCATACCTGAGGGCAACCGGCAAGTGCAAACAGTAATTTGAGATTTCTGAGGGTTCTCAAGCTGATCTTAAAGAGCGCCAGTTTGACAGAGCGATGAGGAGATGATAGAATTGAAAGCGGGAATAGTAAGTTATGAGCAAGTACGAACGACTATTGTATATCCTTAACTTGCTTCGCACACGCAAGAATCTCAACGCACAGATACTTGCGAAAGAATGCGAAGTAACAGAACGAACGATTTATCGGGACATAATTTCGCTTTCATCCGCGAACGTCCCGATATATTTCGATCGTGGTTATAAGGTCTTAACCGGAAACTTTCTTCCCACACTCAATTTTGATCTCAATGAATATCTGGCCTTGAGAGAGGCTCTCCGTACGACGCCACTGCGCGAATTGCCGGATTACCGAAGAACATTGAAAGCGATTGAGGCGAAAGTTGAATCAGGTCTTTCAGACACTGTCAAAGAACAAAAAAAGTATTCAGGAGCCGACACTCCACTGGCGACACGCCGACGAATCGCGACAAATTCAGACGCGAAACGTTTTACTACCATTGAGGAAGCCATTCGGAGTAAGCACGTTCTCGAGATGACTTATGATTCAATCGAGAGCGGGGTGCGAGAGAGAAATATCGAGCCCTGCTTCTCGGCATATATCGAAGGCAAATTTTACTTTGTCGGGTTTTGTCTTTTTCGAAACGACTACCGCACTTTCAGATTGAGTCGAATAATTGAACTAAGGAACTCAGGAAAACGTTTTCCTCGCCGACATAATCTTACGCCAAACGAATATTTCGCTAATAGCTGGTCGGTCTTTGGTGGCGAGCTGGCGGATGTGGAAGTTGAGTTCAGTGGGCGCGCCGCGCGCATAATCGCCTCTGGCGCTCATGTCAAAAACGAGAAGAAACATTCCTTACCTAAGGGGCGTCTGCTATACAAAGTTCAGGTATCCGGGGTGGAGGAAATAGGACGCTGGGTTCTTGGGTTTGGAAGGGAAGCCCGGGTACTCTCGCCCGAAAGTCTCAGAGCATGGGTGGCCGAACAGGCCAGAGGATCCCTGAGTAGTAACGCCGCCGAAACTTAATAACCAATTCGCCGCTGGGTACTTACCTCTGAAATTTTCACCATTGAGGCGGAAATAAACACAAATATTTTTGACTTTTTATTAAGTCACTGACAAAGACTGTCAGTGATGGGGATTATATTGTTGTCCAGCGATCTTGCAGTAGTTCGGCAACATCAATACCGTTTGATCGATATTCATATATGTCTACATAAATATCATGTCAGCTAGACGCCGACGCCAAACGAAGATGTGGCTGAACAGCTGGATTCTGAATCGTTGATTTCGACCATAAGAGAACCAAAAGGCTAGGAAGAAAATGACAAAGGCGGAGCGCCTGTTTCATATCGTTAGATTCCTGAGGGTTCGGGGTAAAGCGGATATAAGCGAATTGGCTGAGGAATGCTCGGTCAGCCATAGAACAGTATATCGTGATATCCTCTCGTTGTCAGAGCTCAACGTCCTCATTTATTATGAGAACGGCTAC
>JACZUZ010000281.1 GCA_022572905.1 Candidatus Zixiibacteriota bacterium
CTATATGGCTCGTTTCTATCGGATCGCGGGAAGAGAGTCTTTCTTGCTGACCGGAACCGATGAGCACGGCGCAAAAGTCGCGGAAGCGGCCGAGGCTGCCGGAAAGAAACCGCAAGAGTTTTGCGATGAAGTAGTAAAGACATTCAAGTCGGCCTGGAAAGCGCTTGACATTTGCGAGAGCGACTTTATACGCACAACAGATGAACGTCATCTTAAAGGTGTCAAAGAAATTCTCTTGAAGATGAAGGACGCCAAAACTCCCGCAGGTGATGATGTAGTCTATCAGGGCGAATACGAGGGTCTCTACTGCACAGCATGTGAGAGATACTATGTCGAACGCGAACTTGAAAACGGATTATGTCCATTTCACAAAACCAAACCGGAATTGGTTAAGGAAAAAAACTGGTTCTTCCGTTTGAGCGCGTTCTTGCCCGAAATAAAGAAGCGAATTGAATCTGAAGAGCTTCTTATTCTTCCGATTGAAAAACGACGCGAAGTTCTTGGTTTGATTGAACAGGAGTTGCCGGATTTTTCGCTGTCACGTGAAAAAGTTGAGTGGGGCATTCCTCTGCCATTTGATAAAGATCAATCCGCGTATGTCTGGGTTGATGCGCTGACAAATTATATCTCGGCGATCGGTTTTGGCCACGAGCCGGATTTGTTTGAAAAATGGTGGAACAACGCCGAGGTCGTTCATTTGATGGCCAAGGATATACTGAAATTTCACTGTCTTTTTTGGCCGGCCATGCTTTTGGCGGCGGGTGTGAAATTGCCCGAGCGTATTTTCCTGCACGGTTTCTTCACCGTCGATGGAAATAAAATGTCGAAGACACTCGGCAATAAGATTGATCCGCATGAATTGGTCGGACATTTCGGAGTGGACGCCGCGCGTTACCTGCTCGTCACTCCTCATCCATTCGGCCAGGATGGCGATATTCAGACGAAGAGGCTTTCCCAAAAGTACAATAGCGATCTCGCTAATGATCTGGGCAATCTTGTTTCGCGCGTAATCAAAATGGTCGAACGCGGCTTCGACGGAAAAATTCCCGATCCCGGCTCTACTCCACCCGGTGGGGATGCGCTTGAAAAAGTCGCCATGACAGCTACTGCGAATACATGGGATGATGTAAAGAATTTTCGCCTGAACCTCGCCATTGAAAGGTCAATGGAATTAGTGCGTGAAACTAATCGCTTCTTTGATCAAAACGCTCCCTGGAAACTTCAGAAGGAAGGCAAAACCGCCGAGATGGGTTCTGTCCTGCGTTATTGTTGCGAGGTCTTGCGAATTGTTTCTATTCTGTACTATCCAATTATGCCGTCGAAGATGAGCGAACTGCGCAACATACTCGGACTCAGCGATGAGAGTTTGAATCTAAAGAGCGCCGAAAAATTTATGGCGCTTGAAAGCGGAGCGCTTGTGAAAATGTCGGGTCCGCTTTTCCCGAGAATTGATAAGGACTTCGTTCCCGGCAAGTCAGACAAATCTAAGAGCAAATCGAACGGATCTGAAGAGTCAGACGGGTTGATTGATATTTCCGAGTTCGGAAAACTAAAACTTGTAGTAGCCGAGATAAAAGAGGTTGCCAAAGTCGATGGAGCCGACAGGCTGCTTCGATTACAGATCGATGTTGGCGGGGGTGGCCCCAATCGCCAGATCGTCGCCGGCGTGGCCGAGCATTACACTCCCGAACAGCTTAAGGGAAAGAAAATTATCGTAGTTTCGAATCTCAAGCCCGCGGTTATTCGGGGAGTGAAGTCACAGGGAATGTTACTTGCCGCTAAGAAAGGCAAGAAACTTACTCTTATCGCTCCGGCGGATGATATTCCGGCCGGAGCGTCTGTCGGATAGCTCTCCAGAAATAGACGCGCAAGGGCGTTCACTCTCGATACGCATTGGCAATTCATAATCAATTCAACACACCACAGAACTTGCATAGTCTGTACGCCGTGAATTATCTCAACGTAAATGATAGACACTCATTGCCATCTGGAATATCCACAGTATAAGAAAACTCCGCGCGAACTCGTGGCCGAAGCGGCTGATGCTGGCGTATCAACTATTGTTACAATCGGCACAGATCTGGAAAGCTCCCGTACGGCGCTGGACATTGCGCGAGACAACGAAAGTGTCTACGCGACAGTCGGCGTTCATCCGCATGACGCTAAGAGCTATACACAAAAGATAGAAAACGCATTTCTGGAAGCTGTTAATGATCCCAATGTTGTAGCGATCGGTGAGATTGGACTGGACTATTATCGGGACCTTTCGCCGCGAGACATTCAGAAAAAAGCCTTCCACGCCCAACTCGAGCTTGCTTCGCGAACCGACAAGCCGGTGGTTATTCATGTGCGTGAGTCATTTGCGGATGCGTTCTCCATACTTTGTGAGCATTCAGACAGTTTATCCGGAGCCGTTCTACATTGTTTCTCGGAAGGAATCGAAGAGGCCAGAAAAGTTCTAGATCGCGGCTGGATCATTTCGGTGGGCGGCGTGGTCACATACAAGAATTCAAAAATGGCCGATGTTGCCGCCTGGACGCCCCTCGAATCGATGATACTTGAAACCGACGCTCCCTACTTAACACCTGTTCCTCATCGCGGCAAAACGAATCGACCCGCGTATGTGAGCTATGTCTATGATTTTGTCGCCAACCTCAGGGGAATTCCCCGTGGAGATTTGGAGAAAAAAATAGATATGACCGCGAAAAAGTTTTACGGGCTGGTAGAGACATTTGGTTAGAGAGAGTTTCGTAATTCATTAATGAACTCAGATTTAAAAACTAAAAAGAGTTTTGGCCAGCGCTTGCTGAAATTTTCTGAGGATTGTAGGCGAATTTCTGAACTGGGGCCGCCGCCTGAGGAAGTTCGATTATCAAAAGCCATGATTCTTGAAATAGGTCCCGGCGCCGGAGCGTTGACAACCCCAATTCTCGAGCGCTATCAACAGTCTCCTTTAACGGCGGTTGAATTTGATCGCGATATGGTAGGCGCTTTGAGTGAAAAATTTAGAAATCACCCGCGATTATCTATTATTCAGGCGGACATACTCAATTTCGATCCGCAGAGTCTGGGAGAGAATATAATAGTATTTGGAAATTTACCATACAATATCAGCTCCCCTGTTCTTGAGTGGACCTGCAAACACCGCGACAGAATTCAATTTTGTGTATATATGCTCCAACGGGAAGTGGCCGCGCGAGTGTCATCCGGGCCGGGTTCAAAAGATTGGTCGCCTCTGGCTATTATGACTCAACTATGGTTTGATGTTCAAGAGGGTTTTGGTTTGGGTCCGGAGCGTTTCGTGCCGCCGCCAAAGGTCAGCTCAACTGTAATAACGCTATCTCGCCGCGATTTTCTTGATGCGGACCCGCCGCCCTTGTTCGAGGCGACTGTGCGTGCGGGGTTTAGAACGCGACGGAAGATAATGTCAAAAAATCTAAAAATGCATACGGGAATTGACGCAGAGTTGTTACTGGCGATATACAGCGAACTGGATTTTGAACGTACCAGACGCGCGGAGGAAACCAGCATCGAAGAATTCGTCGCGCTATCCGAAAAAATTGAAGCATGTAAGACAGCAGGTCGAGCCGAATGATAGCGGAATCTAACCCAGACAATTCAGCGAATTCTGACAAAATAAAAAATATCACTCATCGTGTTCCGGAATCGACCGAGCCCGAACGTTTGGATCGATATCTGGCAGGTTTGAATGAAGTCGATCTGAGTCGCACGCAGATTCAAAAACTTATTGCCAACGAAAATATTCTAGTTAATGGCGCCGCTGTTTCGTCACGTCTGAAGGTGAGTGGGGGCGAAGAGATTTCAATATCAATTCCACCGCCCGAACCGCACGATGC
>JACZUZ010000282.1 GCA_022572905.1 Candidatus Zixiibacteriota bacterium
GTGTACGATTGCGCAGATATGCACCATTTGTCAAAAGTTGGATTGGATGCGTATGGGGATGATATCTGCGGATTCAAGAGAACTATGCCCGCAGAATGCGGGTTTGAAGACACCATCAATATTACATACGTATTTGACAACGACGGTGACCCTGATGGGGAATCATGGAACAAAACAATTTCTATTCGAAGTGTGGCCGGAATCAGGTTAATCCGCACGCCGTCGGATACACTTGAGTATTCGTTCAATTGGTGGAGCGCCGCCCCAGGCCCGGACTTTGGGCCCCGCAAGATAGGAACGCTCGACAGGCCCTTTAGAGATATGAATGGATTTATCGGGGCGCCGCACGGAGATAGAAACAAGTACGACGTGATGAGAAATCAGGAATTCGACTATGATCAACTGACCGGCGCTGTCGATCACAGTAACGAAGGTTGGTTACCTCCGAATCCTATTTCGAGGGGGATGGCCACAGGAGGCGATCCAAAACTCCTGCTCTCCTTCGGACCTTTTGAAATCTTTCCGGGGGAAACATTGCCCATTACCTACGCCTTCATCGCTGGAGAGAATTTCCTGACAGGCGCCGCTAATTTCGCACAAACGCAACGTCTTAATCCGCTGCAACCGGAATTGTATTACAGCACCCTGGATTTTTCGGATTTCGGGTTGAACGCGCGTTGGGCGTCGTGGATATATGATAACCCCGGAGTTGACACCGATTTGGACGGCAACTTTGGGAAGTTTCGAGTTTGCGTACTGGAGGAATCTCTCGTCGTTGACTCGACCCTGGTTATAGATTCCAGTGTAACACCGTTTGATACGTCGTACATAATTGACAGCGTTTATGCGGTTGTCAGAGCTGACACTGTATTTTACGAAGGCGATGGTGTCCCGGACTTTCGAGGCGCCGCTCCGCCACCAGCGCCCGACGTGCGTCTGACTCCTTCAGTGGGTCAAATAATACTGCGTTGGAACGGATTTCTGTCGGAAACGGTAAAAGACCCTTTTAGCGACACGACGGATTTTGAAGGATATCGCGTTTACGCGTCGCCGACGCTACGAAGAGATGATTTCACTCTTTATGCGTCCTACGACAAGCACGACTACAATCGTTATGTCTATGACGAGCAAAAGGAGCGCTTCATTCTGATTGACGCTCCCTTCACACTGGAGCAATTGAAGTCCTTTTATGGAGAGGCATTTGATCCGTTAATTTTCGGAATCGACAATCCGTTTTTGTTTTTTCACTCAGCCAGCGGCACAGACTCTCTTTATTACTTTACGCCGCAGGACTGGAACCTCGACGATCTGACTCTACCGGATGGCATCAGAAAAATATTTCCCGACTCGCCGAAACCAAGCTCTGTGCCATCGGAATGGAATGAATTCGACACAACTTCAGAGGGGAATCCAAAATTCTATGAATATGAATTTGTGTTCAAAGATATTGTTCCATCATCACCCCTCTACATTGCTGTCTCTGCGTTTGATTTTGGGTCGCCCAGTTCAGGTCTGGGTAGCCTCGAATCAAATCCGATCAACAACGCCGTAAGAGAATATCCTATGGCCAGCGTTGGCGAAGTTATTGAAAAAGGACTGCGTGTGATTGTTTATCCGAATCCATACAGGGCTGACGGACGATACCGCGAACTCGGACATGAGGGGCGCGGCGAGGAAGAACTACCTGCTTTTAAGGTTAGAGCTCTAAATTTTACAAACTTGCCGGCGCAATGCGAAATTAAAATATATTCTCTGGATGGAGATCTGGTAGGCTTTTTCGATCACAATTTCGGACCGAACAATCCCGGGGCCATGCATGATTCCTGGGATCTTATTACCAGAAACACACAACTCGCGGTGTCGGGGATATATTATTATACAGTGGAAGAACCCAACGGAAATATCCAGATAGGGAAGTTCGCACTTATTATGTAGTCACATTCGTGGAAGCAATACGTATTGGAGCCACGCCTTCTTTAGGCATGGTCACAGAGTCATGGATCAGGGGCGCTCATCCGTTACATAATCAGCACAAACTTGCCGAGTTGCGATTGTCCTTCCGGTGTTTCGACCAGGAAATAATAAATTCCTGAAACAGGTAATTGAGAATTGCGAGTTATGAGATCCCACGACTCGCGCATTGATGTTGCGCTTGATGGCGGCGCGTCGTGGTCGAGCTCTATAACCATATCGCCATCAAGGGTGTAGATCGCGATTGTACATCTCGGAGGGAGATTTATAAATTGCAGTTCTCTTGTGCGCTCATCGGTAAATGTTTCTTTTCCCCTGCCCTCAAAACCCTCTTCTCGATAATTCCCGTCAACCCTGTACGGATTCGGATAAACAATAACGTTGAGTTCGTCCCCTTGCGGCACCCGGTTAAGAGGAATCACTTCGACAGAGTTTGTAGTGGGATTTGTCTCAAGGAATGGCAACTGCGTTCCCTGTGAGCCGAAATCAAAAGCTGTGACAGAAATGTAGTACTTTAGCGATGGCAGTAGCTGTCTCACGACATACCGATATTCGAAGTATTTAAAATCTCCCTCGGGAGTAAGCTCACTTGAGAAGGCGGAGTCGAGTGATACAGTGTGCGGATACGGCTCGTTCGGATATATTTTTTGAATACCGTCCGGGAGAGTTAGGTCGCTTTGATTAAAGTCCTGGGTAATAAAATGAAACAACGAATCTCCAACCCGGAATGGATTATCGAACCCGTTAAAGAGCGGATCGTAGTCTCGATTACCACCGGCGTAAGCGTCCTGAACCTCTTCCAATGAAAATGGCTTTCGTATCGTTATCCAGCGGCCTTCTGTGCCCAAATCGGGGTTGAAATACATTTGCGTGTAGTCTTCGATGTCATATGATATGTTTACTGTCAGGTCGCCGTGCCTATTTACAAGGCCGACATATACCCTGTACCCCTCGAAGTCGATTTCCTTGGTGAAAATGTCCGGTGTAGTTTCCGAGCGAAGCCCGTTCCATTCCAATGTGACCTGTCCTAACGTCGGTGTGAACCGCACAGTTGGCGCGGGAGGCGGAGTGGCTGCTCGCAGATCAGCCACGCTGTCACCGGTATAGAAAAATGAGTCAACTGTTTCGGGGCAGACTCTGATTTCACCAAAGTAACCGTCGTTGTCGGTATCCACGCCGGGATTGTCATATACCCATCTTGCCCAGGCTGTGTTTTTGTAGAGATCATCAAAATTGACTCTATCCAAAAATGCTTGAGGATTTGCCGCAATACTTGTCTTGACGGGATCGATGTGAAACCCTTCTCCCATTACATAGGCGATCGTAAATGGTATCGTTTCTCCTACATGGAAATCGAAAGGCCCCGTTGAAATCAGTGTTCGCCGGTGGTTATGGTCTCCGCATTGAGGTCCTTCGGCGATGGCCATTCCGTCGGAAGGAGGGGGCAACCATCCATCAGCGCTGTTGTCCAGACCTGCAAATATCTGGTCATAATCAATTTCGCCGCTGGACATGACGTAATAACGCAACCGATCCCCAAAAGGTGTACCCAGCCATCCTCCGAAATTTCGAAAAGGCTTATCAGGCGTACCAAGTCTCCGGGGTCCCCAATCGCCTGGGGCGGCGACAACATTATCATTCCACCAGTTGTATGACAAGGTTAGAGCTGTCTTGGGTTTATTGAGAATCGTAATTCCCAGTACAGATGTTGGCGATCGGGGGCTGAATGCAGGACTTCCCAACACTATCTGCGGATCCCCGTCGTTGTCGGCGAACCAGAAAATATCAACCTGATCCTCGAAGGAGCAGGACACCGGATTGATATTATAGGCAGGAGCGGTCGGAATATATCCTGTGAGAATTCCGTAAGCATAACCCCCTT
>JACZUZ010000283.1 GCA_022572905.1 Candidatus Zixiibacteriota bacterium
GCGCATGGCATTCCGTATTTGGATTGTGGCGTAGGGGCAGTAGTCAAAGATGGACAGTTAACAGCGGCTGGCGGACAGATTATAAAGATTCTGCCAGATTCCATTTTTTGCCTTCACTGTTCCGAATTGTTCAAAGTACATGATGCTATGAACGCATTTCTCTCTGATGATGAGAGACAACGTCAGGAAGATCAGGGATATATCCAAGGGGAGAAGATAGCAGCCCCCCAGGTGTATGCCCTGAATATGATTGTAGCTGCGTGGGCTGTCTGGACATTCAAGATGATTGTTTCCGGAGAGAATCTTGATTTTGACGGAATCGCTGTTGATGCAAAGGGTTTTAGAACCTACGGCTGGTTTGAATCAGCTAGGAAAGACAAGATTTGCCCAACCTGTGGCTATGATGGAATTGTGTTTCAAGGCGATGATGTGGATCTGCTTTGTAGAGAGAGTGACGACGCAGAATTGGATATTGAGCTACTTGAAATTCAACGTGAACAAAGCGGAAGCAATACTTTTGAGATCAAAGACAAAAAGGAAACGGCTAACCATACGGTGGATATGAAAGAGGATGTGTAATGGAGACGCTGTTGAGTGTGGAAGAACTAGCGGCAAAGCTGAAGGTTCCTGTTTCATGGATATATGATCGAACTAGACTTGGAGGGCCTGAAAAAATTCCACACTACAAGATCGGAAAGTATGTAAGGTTTTCTGGACATCAGGTCGAACAGTTCTTGAAGCGGAAAGACAGTGACGAGACAAGTCGTTGAACCGCAAGTGGTAATTATGACGCCTAATGAGGTTGACAAACGTTCGTTTTCCTCTCATTGTGCGATATGCAACGGCTCTCTTCAACATTGATGACGATTAAAAATCAGAAGCGGCAAGTTCCATTCAATATGGCTTGTCAATCGTTACCCCTTAAACCGGCCGAATTGAAAGGAGGTGAAATCGAAATGGCCAAAGGAAGTGTAATCAAGCGCTCTGGAAGTTGGTACGCCGTTTACCGGGTTGGTGGACGGCAGAAATGGGAGAAGGCTGGTACTTTAAAGCGCTCGGCGGAGCGAATTCTTACAAAGAGATTGGAGGAACTTAACACCGGTCTCTTTGTCGATGAACCAAAGATTCGTTTTAGCGAGTTTGCCAGGAAGTGGCTCACCGACTACGTTAAGGTGAGTGTGAAGGAGTCAACATACGTAAGCTATGAGGCTATTGTACGCCTTCACTTGAATCCGCATTTCGGAGAGTTTTGGTTGAATCAAATAACTCCCGTTCAGATTCAAAACTTGGTATCCCGCAAAATCTCGCGTGATGGTTTATCTCCAAAGTCAGTGGTAAATATACTGGCGCCGCTTAAGGAGATGTTCAAACACGCGGTACTATGGGGCTACCTGCGAAGGAATCCTGCATCATTGATAAACAACCCGCGAATAGAGCAGAAGGAAATGGATTTCTTGACACCAAGTGAAATCTGTCTTCTGATGGAAAATGTTCTTCCCAAGTACCACACGCTCTTTCTGACTGCAATAATGACGGGCATGCGAAGGGGTGAAATACTTGGACTACAGTGGGACGACATCGATTGGCGTTCATCGCAGATATGTGTGCGGCGCTCCTTGTACAAAGGAAAGTTCATCTCTCCCAAGTCCAAAAGAGCGTTGAGGCGTATCACTATGTCGCCCATGTTGCGGGAAGGTCTGGAACAACATCGTCTGTTGGCGCCGAGATCTGAAATGGATTTGGTTTTCTGTCAAGACAATGGAAAACCGATTCAACCCGACAACATGGTGAAACGGGAATTCTTGCCAGCTTTACAGAGAGCAGGCTTGCGTCGAATACGCTTCCATGACCTAAGGCACACATTCGCTTCTCTATTGATCGCACAGGGCGAGAACGTGAAGATTGTTCAGAATCAACTTGGTCACAGTTCTGCTACGACCACTCTTGATCGATACGGACATCTAATGCCCAATGCCGAACAAGAAGCGGCTTCAAGACTGGATCAAACAGTTTTCGGAAATTCTGTTAGAAAACTGTTAGAAAATCCGGGTTTTGAAGGGAAACCCCACTTTTTCCCCCAAATAAAAAACCCTGTAAGTCAAAGACCTACAGGGAGTTGATTTTGGTAGCGGGGGTAGGATTTGAACCTACGACCTTCGGGTTATGAGCCCGACGAGCTACCGGACTGCTCCACCCCGCGATCGGAGGGACAATATAGTCCGGGGAAACCTCATGTCAAGGAGCGCCAGAGTAAGTAGGTTCGAATGGTCGCAAAGACGGAAGACTTGGATAAAGTAAAGTAATCTAGGTATTTAGGGAGTCGCCTGACTATTTAAACCTTCTTCTGATGCCCTGATTTTCTCGTCAGGATCATTCTTTGTCAGGCTCCACTTCAAGGCGGGTGGGGTGACCAGAGTCGTTACAATAACCATAATCACCACGGCCGAATACACCCCCGGCTCAATAACGGGAACTCCGTTCAGGACCAATCCTGCCCCGATTCCCGCAAAGATTAATCCTACTTCTCCACGGGGAACCATACCCAGTCCAATCGCGGTACGATTCAGACTCTTATCGAATACAACAAGCCCGCACACCTGTTTGCCGATGAAAGCCACAACAGTCAAAGCGGCGGCCATGTATATCACATTCATATCACCGAAAACTTTCAAATCCACAATCATTCCCATGCGGATAAAGAAAATCGGCACCAGGAAAATTGCGATTGGCTCTATTAAGTCATCTATAGTATTATCGCCAAACGATGGAACATTTTTGTAGTGGATTTCTTCCATCAGAAGTCCGGCGGCGAATGCGCCGACAATTGGAGCAAGTCCAAGTTGCGAAGCCGCCCAGGAAAGCAGAAAGCATATCAATAGAGCGAGTGACAACAACATTCCGGAAACTTTGAATTTTCTGCCAACAATAAATATCCGCGGAGTCAAGTAAGTTCCAATCAAAAGAGCTCCAAACACAAATCCAATAGCCTTGGCGACCACCAGGAATATCGCCAGAGAGCTCAACTCAGTACCCTGATTAGCGGCGCCGATCACGCCGGTAACTATAGCGAGAATTATTAGCCCCATTACATCATCAATTATTGCGGCTCCGAGAATAATTTTCGCCTCTCGCGTATTCGATTTGTGAATATCTTTCAATACCCGGGCGGTAATGCCAACCGATGTCGCGGTAAGAGTTGCGCCTATAAAGATATGCGTGAAAATATTGGCGTCGGGCATAAGCCAAGCCGAAACTCCCCACCCCAAAAAAAATGGTACAACCACGCCAACAAGCGCCACAAGCAAGGACGTAGCGCCGACATTGAGCATTTCTTTAACCGAGGACTCCAGTCCGACCTGAAAGAGAAGTATTATTATCCCCAGTTCAGATAAGATTTCCAGAGTAAGAGAAGTCTTAAAATGTTCAACTCCGTCGAATCCGACCAGCGTCAGGTTTCCGAGAATTATTCCAAACACCAATTCGCCAAGCACCGCGGGTTGGTTGACTCGCTCAAAGAGATCACCGCCGAGTTTGGCGGCCAATATTATTATCACCAGACCAATTAATATGTCGGACACTTCACCCGAAGCGGCGGCGCCGGACGCGAATACCTCACCGGCGTGAAAAACCAAAAAAACTATCAACCCACCCAATACCGCCAAACTGCGCTTACTGGAGAAAAATCGGAATCTGTCTTCTTTGGGACACAGATTCTTACGATTTAGTATTTTCATGTTGCGGCGATTTTTGCTCTAATTGCGTTAGTTCGAAATTATCCGTGAAAATCTTGCGAAGCCAGCTACATATGGCATTCAGGCGGTGAATATAAACAGTTTTAACAACCCAAAG
>JACZUZ010000284.1 GCA_022572905.1 Candidatus Zixiibacteriota bacterium
CGAGTCGTTTCAATATCCACCGACCTGAGACTTCCGTTATAGAGATAAATATGAGCGTTTTCGCTTTCCTGATCAGGGATTTCGGAAAGCTTAAGACTCTCAGCCACACTGGAACGATACTGAGAAACTGGTTCTTTCTCCTCGCAGGCCACGACAAGAAGGACACAAAAGGCGAGCATTGACGCCAGCGGGGTCGCTAGCAGGTGTATTTCTATTCTTTTCATAGTTTTAGATCTTAAGAGGATTCTCCAATCCACAACAATTATACGACCGTCAGTCGTTTTCAACAATACCACGGGCCACTAACTTTTCTCAAATAATTCTCACAGGTGTCTGATTCTTCTTATTCTGCGATTCATACAGTCCTAAACCGGGCGGTTTCGACGCATTGTAATCAGGCGCTGTATGCCAACGGTTATGCAGCCAGGGCCACTGGGACGGGTCGATATCAACCTCGCTATCGAGAATCTTTCGAATCCTCCAGGTAATGTCCACCGCGCTCAAGATATTTGCATTCGGGCGCCCCGAGAACGTCCGAGGAAAGATTTCCGGGAAAATCTTCAGCGCATAGCGGTCTTGCGCTCGTCGGCATACCACCGGAACAAACCCGCACCCGAGTTTGATACCAATTAAGGCCTGGCCGATCGGGGTATTGGCGAGTCGTCCGTAAGACTCCACCAGCTCGCTCTTAACTCTATGAGAATCCAGGTCTATCAAAACACCGATAGCATAGCCCTCCTTTAGAAGCGAAATAAATCTCTTTACCTGTGTCGTCGGGACATTTGTAGCCCGATTGCTTTCACGCGCCTCTCTCAAAATCTGGTCCAAGCGACGGTCATACGCTTCGCGTCCAAGAACCGCTGTCTTGTATCCGCTCTGACCGAAAAACGCCGCCAGTATTTCAAAATTTCCTATATGTCCGGTTGCCGCAATAACTCCTCGATTTCTGCGGTAGGCGTGGTCAAAATTTTGTAAACCTATCACGTCGATTTTTCTGGTTAATTCGGGGATATACGAATCCTTCATGCGAATTATGTCCGCCAGAAAAAGTCCCGAATTAAGAAAACTTTCGCGAGCTATTCGCTCGGCTCCCCGCGATGATAGCGTATCGCCGTAAGCGATTTTCAGATTTCGACTTGATAAAAATCTATCTCGTCGTGACAGGTGTATCCAAATAATTCCCATGAATGCGCCGATCTGGCGCGCCAGTTTCCTATTGGCGGCTCTAAGTGACCAGATTAGAGAATTGATCAGCGCGAAAGTTAGCTCTCGCCGAAGTTTTTTCATTTCTTTAAAAAGGGAAGGCCGATAAAGGAATTATAGTTTGCCCCAAACATTTGAATTCCTGCTTGGATTATTTATTTCCTCTCAGGATATCATGCATATGAATAATTCCGCAAATATTTCCGCTGTCATCCGCGACAGGCAAAATTGTGATCGCATGACGTTCCATCAGCGCCAGGGCCTCATCCAGAAGCGCTTCAGCATCAATTGTCGTGGGAGACTTAGTCATACCTTCCGTGATCGGTACGTCAAAGAAGTTTTCTTTGCGTGCGCTCAAGCGACGTAAGTCACCATCGGTGAAAATCCCCCGGAGCCTGTTTTCAGTATTTGTTACTAGCGTACAACCCAGATGTTTACCGGTTATTTCAAAGATAGCGTCACGCACCGAACTCTCCGGACTCACTTTCGGAATTTCGGAGCCAGTGCGCATCTTATCACGCACACGCAATAACAATCTCTGTCCCAAAGTTCCGCCGGGATGCAGACGCGCGAATTGCTCGCTGGAAAAATTTCGCGCTTTGAGTACCGCAACCGCCAGAGCGTCGCCCATTACCAAAGCGCAAGAGGCGCTTGTAGTCGGAGTGAGATTATGAGGGCAGGCTTCCGAACTAACCGAACAATCAAGAGCCACATCAACCCTGCGCGCCAGCGTGGAATCCATCAAACCGGTCAGAAGAATTGTTCTTAAACCCAGACGGGTAATTGATGGGAAAATCAATTCAAGCTCGGTTGTGGAGCCGGATTTCGATACGGCTATGAGCAAATCGCCCTTTTGCAACATTCCCAGATCACCATGAACACCCTCGGTGGGATGCAGAAAAAACGCCGGAGCGCCGGTTGAGGTGAAAGTAGCCGCTATTTTACGAGCTATATGTCCGGACTTTCCTATCCCGGTGAGAATAACTCGTCCCTTACAATCGAGAATCAATTCAATTGCGCGCTCAAAGCGTTCATCCAGACGATCTTTCATAATCTCCAGCGCTTCTATAGCTCGGGTGATTACATCCGTTCCGGTTTGTCGGTACGAATGTTCCGTTTTTGCGGTCTGTAATATCAATTTATTGGCCATTTTATTTACCACGTTTAAGAATCTCTTCGGGGTTTAGGTTATGAGCGTCGAAATAGGCTTGAATAACTTCTCTAATCGCGCCAAATCCACCGGGCGCGAAAGTGACATAATCAACTTCGCGTATTAGCTCAGGCGCGGAGTCTTTTACGGCAATTCGAAGCCCCGCGCGGCGCATCAGCGGTAAATCAAGAATTTCATTACCGACAAACGCGATATCGCTATAATCAAGATTCATTTCCTCAAGCACAGGAGCTATCAACTGCGCTTTGTTTATGGGGGCCTGCAAAACATGCTTAACACCCAGATCGCGCATGCGGCTTGTGGTCGCCTCCGACGGCCTGCCAGACACTACCACAAACTCCAATCCAGCTTTCATGGCTATCGAAATATAAAAGCCGTCGGAAACATGAAAGCGCTTGAGTTCAAGATTGTCGGGTCCAAAGTAAATAGTATCATCAGTCAGAACGCCATCCACGTCCGACGCGAGAAGTTTAATCGACTTCATGCGTTCGACCAATTCTGATCTATTCAGAAGCCTTTGAGGCGCTGAGATTTTTTTCTCTTCGATAGTCATTTATTTTTCACTTATTAATTGAGCAAGCGTTAGCTGAGAGTTTCCTGTGGTTTTCCCGAAGGCGCCAGCGCTTCAGAAACACGGACGCAATCTTCAAGCAGCCTTTCCAATTGCGCCAGGGGTATCATTGACTTCGAATCTGATTTGGCTTCAGACGGATTCGGATGAGTTTCAATGAAGAGACCATCTACGCCAATCGCCAGCGCCGCTCTACAGAATGCTTGAGTGAACTCAGGGCGCCCACCGGATGAGTGTCCATCGGCCCCGGGAAGTTGCAACGAATGTGTGGCGTCGAAAACAACCGGAACGCCGAATTTTCGCATTATCATGAGCGATCTGAAATCCACCACAAGGTTGTGATAACCAAAAGTCGTTCCCCGTTCGGTCACCATTACTCTTTTGTTCGCTCCATCGTTTGCTCCGTCGGCGCCAGCTTTATCAATCAGAGGCGCCATATCCTCTGGGGCTAGGAATTGGCCTTTCTTGATATTCACCCACTTCCCCGTGGCTGCCGCCCTTCGGATCAGTTCGGTTTGGCGGCAAAGGAAAGCCGGAATTTGGATAATATCCGCCACATCAGCGGCTGAGCCCACCTCGGATGTTTCATGAACATCAGTAAGAATCGGAACCGATAGCCTTTCTTTTACAATTTGAAGAATTCTGAGTCCTTCATCCAAACCCGGCCCGCTGTAAGAACTTCCGGAGAGCCTGTTAGCCTTAGAATATGACGCCTTAAATATGAAAGAAATTCCAAACTTTTCTGTCAGCTCCCCTACTGTTTCGCCAATCTCCAGACATAGCTCCAGAGACTCAGCGACGCAGGGACCAGCGATCAGGAAAAACCGTTCGTCACTG
>JACZUZ010000285.1 GCA_022572905.1 Candidatus Zixiibacteriota bacterium
GAACGGCAAACTTGGGATTCGTATTTCGTCATGCGAATTTATTTCAGGGGCGCTGGACGAAATCGATTTCAATCTAACTTCCACCAGCGCTAATAGACACGGCCAACCGGATCCAAGCGCGATTGCGGAAATAAAGAGCGTTTTCGGAACTGAGGTGAGCCTGTATGTAGATGGCGGAACATTGAACGCGGCTACCTCAACAGTGATTGACATTTGTAGCGACACACCAATTCTGCTTCGCGAAGGCGCTATCGACTGGAAAAACATTACAGAGGTAGTCAAAGCGTGATGGCGCCAGATTCATTTCACGTTTTGATCGTCTGCACCGGTAACACATGTCGTTCGCCAATGGCTGAAGTAGCGCTAAGAAAACTTGTCGCGCATTCCGGAATGGACGCTATTACAGTGTCCTCAGCGGGCACAAGCGGGGGGACCGGATTCCCGGCAACAACATTCGCCGTCGAAGCGGTCAAGATGTGGGAGTTGGATCTAAATGAGCATGAATCAACCGCCCTTACGAAGGAACTGATTGAGCGCGCAGATGTAACATTGGTAATGACAGGCCGCCACCACCGACATGCGTTTTCATTGGCCCCGGATTCTGAGGGAAACGTGTACTTGCTGAAAGAATATCCCGACACCAATCCCGAAGGAGGGGAAATAGATGATCCGATCGGTTGTTCACTTGACGTGTATAACAGTGTGTTCCTAGAGATTGGCGAGGAACTGGGGAGAATATTGCCAATCTTAATAACCAAGGCGCAAGAAAAATTGAAAGTTTAGCTCGATCTCACTCTGAATAGCTCAAATAAACTTGCTGACATCGGTATCGTAAAGATTAATAAATGAAATTAAGAACTTTGATCCATAAGATAAATGTAACGCTCTTTTTAATAGTCGGCATAGTCCCAATCGTCTATTTCGCCCGCATCCAGTACGGTTCTGCGGAATCACTTCCGGCCACCGACTCAACAAGCGACTCAACTGGCGAATTACAATCCGAGACCGATTCTCTAGGGTCACTTCTGGATCGCAAAGTTACAAACCTGGCCTTTGGCGTAGGAGAGCGACTGGAGTTTTCGATAAACTACGGTTTCATCAACGCCGGATCGGCTATGATGGAAACCCTTGAAATGGTTGAGTGGGAAGGGCGGCCATGTTATCATATCCGCACTTTAGCGAAATCGAATTCATTTTTTTCATCCTTTTTTCCTGTCAATGACACAGTTCTGACGATTATGGACGCTGTTGGGCTCTATAGCTGGCATTTTGAAAAAAAACTGAAAGAAGGCTCTTACTCGTCGGATCGTATTTACACTTTCGATCACATCAATAAGCGCGCGTTCTACCAGAATGATACGATCCCGATACCGTCTTTCATTCAGGACGCTCTTAGCTCACTTTATTATGTGCGCACGCTAGATTTGAAAGTAGGAGAGTCGGTTTTCGTGGACAATTTTTCATCGGGTAAGGTGAGTAAGCTTGAGATTAAGGCGCTCAGACGCGAGACGATCGAAACCCAGGCCGGAGAATTCGACTGCATCGTGGTCGAGCCGCTCATGCAAGCAGCCGGGGTGTTTAAACATGATGGCAGGCTTACTGTCTGGCTGACAAACGATAAGTTAAAAATGCCGGTGATGATGAAATCAAAAGCGCTGGTTGGTTCAATTTCCGCAGAGTTGGTTAATTACGAGTTAGGCGAAATTGAGGAATTTTATTAGACACGCGGCAAATTCCGCTTGAGTAAGTATGAGCAAATATTTCTATAGCGAGTCGGCGCCGGTGGCGCCGGTCGAGTTGGAGCAAGTGCGCACCATAGCCATTTCACGGCGCGCCAACAAAGTCACAACGGAAGATTTCGCCACTCCTCTGGCGGGTTCGGGGTCGCG
Organism: Candidatus Zixiibacteriota bacterium; assembly: GCA_022572905.1. Lineage (GTDB taxonomy): Bacteria > Zixibacteria > MSB-5A5 > GN15 > JACZUZ01 > JACZUZ01. The sequence continues at coordinate 1,890 of JACZUZ010000285.1, forward strand.
CGCATTTTTTGAGTCATTGCCGAATCAATTAAAAGCCAAAGATTTAAATAAATTTCTGGAACTGGTTACGCAAGCGCGCAGGGCGGGGCTTCCATTTCATATGATGATGGGCGCTCACTTAATTAAGGTGGGTTTAAATCCGATAGTAATTGATTTGATGAAGCGCGGGATTGTAACGGGTATTTCTTTCAACGGCGCAGGAGTCATACACGATCTCGAATTGGCGTACTTTGGCGGCACAAGCGAGTCCGTTGAAAAAGGAATAAACGACGGTACATTCGGAATGGCACGCGAAACTGCGGAACTTTTTAACGCAGCTGTATCATACGCTAGTAAACTCGCCGCTGGACTAGGGTATGGAGCCGGGAAGTTTATTCTCAAAGAGAAAGCGCCGAACTCCTCACAATCGATTCTCGCTGTGGCTGCAAAACTTAAACTTCCCGCTACTATTCACGTGGCCATAGGTGCGGACATAGTCGCTCAAAATCCGGGTTTTTCCGGTTCGATGATTGGCGAGTTGTCACATTATGATTTCAAGATTCTTTGCGCCGTTCTTCAAAAGGCGGATCAGGGGGGAGTTGTGGCCAATATCGGTTCAATTTCTTTGCTGCCAGAAGTTTTTCTCAAGGCGCTAACAGTTTCCCGCAACTTGAATAAAAAAACGAAAACAAAAACAGGTGAAATAATAACTGCGAATTTCGATATGATTCCCAGTTATCGCCCATCGCAAAATGTTGTCTTGCGACCCACTATGAAAACAGGACTCGGATTTGATTTCTCAGGACATCATGAGATTATGATTCCGCTTTTGGCCTGGGGGCTAAAAGGCAAGTTATCGAAAAACGCTGTCTCAAAGCCGTCCTCAAAAACTTCCCCGAAAAAATAAGTTATGCCACGGAGCGCTAGAGTAGAATGTCGAAACTGATAGAATGCATACCAAATTTTTCTGAGGGCCGTCGCCCCGAGGTTATCGAAGAAATTGTAGCCGCTATTACCGCGTCAGGCGCCGCAACGCTGCTTGATAAAGAGATGGACGCGGATCATAACCGCGCGGTGGTTACGTTTGTTTGCCATCCGGATCATGTAGTGGATGCGGCCTTCGCGGGAATTGCGAAAGCCTCTGAGTTAATTGACATGAGCGAGCATAGCGGGGAGCATCCACGGATGGGCGCGACAGATGTTTGTCCTTTTGTGCCGCTGGAGGGTGTGTCAATCGACGACGCCGTAACTCTCGCCAATCAACTTGGCGCCAGGGTCGGAAAAGAGCTTGAAATTCCGGTTTATCTCTATGAGGACGCCGCTAAAATTCCGGGTAGAAAAAATCTCGCTAAGATTCGCCGCGGACAATACGAGGGTATTCGCGATGAAATCGAGACAGTCGAGGCGCGCAAACCAGACTATGGCCCATCGAAAATGAATATCAAAGCTGGCGCCACCGCGATTGGTGTGCGTCTACCGCTTGTCGCCTACAATGTCTATTTGGGAACCAATGATATTGCAATAGCTCAAAAAATTGCCGACGCAGTTCGCCATTTGCGAGGCGGGTTGCGCTTTGTAAAAGCGATCGGTTTCGAAATCAAAGAGCGCAACCAGGTTCAGATTTCAATGAATTTGGTCAATTACACCAAAACGCCGATTCATCGAGTTTTTGAAATGATAAAATCCGAAGCCGCGCGCTACGGCGTGAATGTTACATCATCGGAGCTGGTAGGTCTTGCGCCCAACCAGGCTTTGCTTGATGTGGCGGATTTCTATTTGCGGCTGGAGAATTTTACAGCCGATCAGATTCTGGAGAACAAACTTAGGAGTTCCGGTTCTGGCTCATCTTCCGGGTCGGGGTCCGGCTCAGGATTCGCAGGCGGGGATTTCATTGGCGATGTGGCCTCATCGGCGCCAGCGCCCGGCGGCGGCTCTGTTTCTGCGGCGGCTGGCGCTTTAGCGGCGG
>JACZUZ010000005.1 GCA_022572905.1 Candidatus Zixiibacteriota bacterium
CATTCGCCACAATATTGAAGGCCTGCCCAAATACTTTTTGAATAATGTGTTCGTATATCATTTTAGTCTCACAAGAAATCAATTCCGCTAAAATCAGGGATGAAGCTCTGGAAGATCCCCATCCTCTGATTCCTGCAGAGGTTCAATTGTAAGAGACGACTCTCCGACACTTGTCAAGCCTTCCATACGCTGGCTAAGGAAGTTCTGAGTGGAAATCCACTGATGAGACAAATCGAGCACTTCCTTTTCATCAACATCGGAGTCCCAGTCAAGAGCTATCGAGTCAAACTCTTGGCCGTCGATTGTGACATCATCCATTGTCAATGTGAACCGTACACGCATTTTGAATTTCCTTTAAAGTTCCTTAGCAAACTCTTGCGAATCGCACCCCGATTCGAAATCCCCGACTAGAAATTCTCCGAGCGACTTAATAGGCGCGAACTTCCTATCCACGGATTAACTCCGTTCCAAACCCCGTAATTTGCAATGAGGGCGCCAACGCCAAGGAAAGAACGTGAAACTCGGACAACTTCTTGCCAGAGAATAAGTTCCAAACTCATAAAATTCGCCTGCATTCCGGAAAATGACTATTGGAACTTCAGTTAGTGTGGGGATTCACCTATAGCTGGGGAGAGCAAATAGATATGGCGTCACCAAATTTTCTGATCTGGAGAGGGTGATACTGGTAGTAGATGGACAAAAAAACCGCCGGAATTCGATGAATGAATTCAGGCGGCTTATATAATACTGCGTGTTGGTTTGCGACGATTTTTCAGACGCTCACCAGTCGGATATGGTACCAGACGCAAAATCCTTTTTCGCGAGTCAAAGTTCAGTATTGTTTTGTCTCGTCGCGAAACAATCAATCCCTGATCTTTCTGGTATCCATCCGCGCTGGGATTTCTCGAAGGAATCTCATCTTTCGATATCGCGTTCTTCAAACGTAAACGAACTTGTATCTCCAAATCGCTTATCCTTCAAAAACACGAGACTCTGTTGCTACAGGTTGTGATCCTTTAAGACAGACTACACCTCAGAGCGAAAGCGAAATCCCTTCTAACAGGGCCATATATATGGGAGAGAGCTTTACAAATTTTCTAACTCTCATCTCGTAAACCCGGATTTACCGAGTTCATTAGGCCCTTCGCGCACAACTTACACAGGCGAAAGTCGTGCGACGTTTACAGCATACTCTCCCCTCCTTCCTGATTGGGTGGGAAATGCGCCCAAGGCGGTTTCCTCTGAAATATTTTATGAGTTGACATAAGTCTTCCTTAATCCTTTGGCTATCCCAAGACGTTATTCGCTCTGAGAGCGACTATAGAATTAGCGCTGTTGAGGAAAGAAAATGGATCGCGGGATTTTACGACTTGCCATAATCGTTATTAGTGCGGCGACAGTTCTCTGATTACAACTTAGAGCGATTGTGGATTCTTGTCAAGAGCAAATAGCCTCGTAGGTCAGCCAGGCTCACCCTCTGAGGGTTTTTGAGCGATGTAAAGATTTACTATTCCCAGAGTAAGGGGAATTACTCGAACCGGCGCAAATCCTGCGTCGCGGACGACATTCGCGAATTTTTCACCGTAGGGAAAGACCTCTATGCTCTCATGGAAGTATTTATAAGCGATCGACTCTCCGCTTACTAATTTCCCGACAAAAGGAATGATTAGCCTGCTATAGAAATAATAGAAACCCCGCATGAGAGGCGAATTGGGCAAGGCCGATTCAAGAATAGCGAGCCTCCCTCCGGGGACCAGTATTCTGTGGATCTCGCCAAGAGCTTTCGGAACGTCGTTGATGTTTCTTACTCCCATACAAACACAGCAGTGATCTACCGAGATATCGTCCAAGGGCAGACAGGTGGCGTCGGCCTGCAGATAGGTGATTTTTTCTTTATTGATATTTCTCTCGGCTTTTTTGGACATGCGTTCAAGCATTTCTTGCGCAAAGTCCAGCCCAATAACTTCGCGGCATTTCCCGTCGCTCTGTTTCAATATCTCGAATGTGATATCTCCGGTTCCACAACACAAATCGAGAATTCGCTTATCTCGTAGATCGCCCAGCGCTTTTACGGAAATTCTCCTCCAGCGCTTATCAAGATTCAGTGAAAGCAAATGGTTCAGAAAATCATAAGTTGGAGTGATACGATTAAACATAGAGCGGATTTTTTCCGTCTCCTGTTCCGGACGAACCGAAAGATTTTCTGTGGATTGGTTTTGATCTTCAGTAGACATGGTTATGCTCTCGTTTTTCGATCAATTTACCACGAAGTAAACGACCAGAGTTAAGGCGGCGAAGATAACGCCCAGCCATCCGTTGGCCGTAAAGAAGGCCACGCTCAGCTTTGACAAATCATTTTCGGAAACCAATGTATGCTGGCGTATGAGAAGCGCCAGAGCGGGGGTTAGCGCCAGATACGACCAGAGAGGAAATCCAAACTCGCCATACAAAGCGACCATCAAGAGTGCGCATAAGAAATGTGACGCTCTCGACACGAACAGCGCTTTTCTTATCCCGAATTTAGCTGGAATTGACTCGAGTCCTTCCCGTCGATCAAACTCAACATCAGCCAGAGAATATAGAATATCGAAACCTGCAACCCAGAACAAAACAATGGCGGTCATAATAAACGGAACCACCGATAGCGGCGCTCCCACGGCAAGCCAGGCCGCGCCCGGCGAAATACCCAAAGCCAGCCCCAGGATGGCATGCGAAAGCCAGGTGAACCTTTTGGTGTACGAGTAGCCCAGAATTAGAGCCAACACGGGGAATGACAAAACTCCGCAAATGCTATTCAAAGCGAAAGCGCTAACCACAAAAAAGAGCGACGAAAGCGCCACCAACCAACCAGCGGCGGTTTTTGATACGGCGCCGGTCACAAGCTCACGCAACGATGTCCGCGGGTTGCGGCTATCGTACTTTAGATCGGCCACGCGGTTGAATGACATTGCCGCTGTTCGGGCCGATGTTAGAGCAATAATTATCAATGCAATTGTCTTTATGCCGGGAACTCCGCCAGAACCGATCAGAGTCGCCATAATTACAAAAGGCAATGAGAATACAGTATGCTCAATCCGCACCAGCGAGGCAAGATTTGCAGCGGCGCCCCGCGATTGTTTGGCAATCTCAGCTTCGGGTTTGTTTGATTCCGGCTCAAGAACGCTTTCTGTCTCTGGGGCTGTCAATGTTTCCCATGTTTCGCGATCTGTCATTTGGAAACCTGACCCGACCAGGGAGAAAGCAACCTTTCCAAACCCATTTTTACTAATACTCTATCGATTACACTATCAACTAAGTCTGCGATAGAGGAAGGCTTTCTATAAAATGAAGGCGAAGCCGGTAAGATGTGCGCTCCGTATATTGATAACAGTTTCATGTTTTCAAGAAGAGGCGGCGAGTAGGGCGATTCACGCGGTATAAGAATGAGGGGCCATTTTTCTTTAAGCGCCACAGCCCCAACTCGACAAATCAAATTATTTCCAACACCATTGGCGACAGCCCCCAGCGTGTTGGACGAACATGGGCATATCACAACAGAGCCGAGTACGAATGAACCGGAAGCCACACTGGCGCCAATTTCTCCTATACCGTGAAGCGTTACATCTCTACCGCTAACCAAACTTTTGACGCTTAAATTGAGTTCTTCCTTTAACACAATTTTTCCTGCGTCTGACACTATTAAGTGGACCGGGATTTTTCTTTCTGACAGAACTTCCAATAGCCTGACCGCGTAGATCACTCCGGAGGCGCCTGTTACGCAAACTGCGACTGGTTTTGCTTCTATTGTTCTTGTTTTCATGATCCGGCTCTTATTTTTAGCGAGGCTCCGGCCAAGCAGGTTATGGTCTTATCCCCGGCCTCTATCAGAACTTCAAATAAATCTTTATCGCTCTCGCAGTCAACTTCGCTTGAAAACACGCCAGGAGATTTTCCCGCCACGAGTTTGCCCAGCGAGTCAGCATAATCCAGAACGGAGGCTCCGCCAACTGTGGCCATCCGCCAGACATGCTCAGGGGCAAGACCCTGATTCTGCCTGAGCGACTCGCGCATTTCCTGGAACATATTCAAATCCGAATTAGAGCCGAGCGAGTCGGTCCCCAATCCAATTCGAACTCCCGTCTTCAGCAGATTTTCAGTATGCGCGCGTCCAACTCCGATATATTCGTTCGATGACGGACAAAGCGCTACTCGGCAATTGTACTTCTTAATAATGTTCAGATCGTCTTCCGTAAGATGAACCATGTGAACCAAAATCGTTTTCGCTGAAAGCGTCCCGAGGCTTTCAAGGTATTGAACAGGTGTCATTCCGGGCGCATTCCAGGAAGAATCGACGCGTCCTATCTTGCGCAGTCGCTCACGCCAGGGACCTGTACCCGATTCTAATAGTTCTAGTTCCTCTATCCCTTCGGCGGCGTGTATTGATGTCAGATTCGGCCCAGTTGTGAGCTCTTTGAGTAGTGTTGCGCTTGTCGTATGCGGCGCGTGCGGCGCGCTGTGAATTGTAAAAGCGTCCGCGCAGAGGCCCAATGATTCTTTTAGCTTTTGCAATTCGTTTTCTGCGTTACCGCGCCATCTTTTGAATTCGCACAGAATTTCATTCGCTTCACTTTCAAGAAAACCCATCTCTTCGGCGAAGAACCGGCATAACAAACCCGAACGCACTATGGGACAAAGCGAATGAGCGCTATTTGAAATTTCTCCCAACGCCACAGTTCCGGTCTCTTTCAATCTCTTAAGCGCCGAATCAATATCACGCAATCTCTCTCTGTCGGGGCGAGCGCGGTGACGCGGTGTTGTGTTTTTTACCCAGTCTACCATTGAGCCGCGTTCGAAATCCACACTCACCGACGGTGGAAACGCGGTATGGCAATGGCTGTTTACTAAACCCGGATATATTACGCTCTCGCCGAGATCGACTGTTTCGCAGTCGCGGGATTTTTCGCTTCGCCAGCGCGAGAAGTCAGTCCTGGAACCAACAAAGTTTACTACGTTTCCGCAAAGCTCAAGCGCTCCATTCTCGACTATTCCCGCTGGAGTTAGTATCCACCGGGCGAAATATATTCGCGAGGAATTGTCAATTGGTCTATTCACATGTGGGAAGATGCGCTACCGAGGGCGAAAAGGAAAGGGGCGAGCTTTGGCCCATTTGTTTTAGGCGAAGTCTAGTTCGTATTTATCGGTGATTAGTCCGGCGGTTTCGCCGTCAGTAAGGAAGCGTTTGATCGCCTCACGGCCCTTTGATCCGTAATCGATTGTGTAATCGTTGACATACATGCCAATAAATTTATCAGCCAACTCAAGCGACAGGTCGCGACCAAACTCCAGCGCATATTCGGCCGCTTCCGCTCTATTATCCAGAGAGAATTGAATTGACTCGCGGAGCTTGGCCGAAAGCCGCGAGATTTTCTCTTTGCCCAAATCGCGGCGCACACAATTGCCACCCAGAGGTAATGGCAGCCCGTTGGTGTGTTTGTTCCACCATTCTCCCAAGTCCAGAATTTTCTTCAATCCGGACTTGGCGTAGGTCAGTTGACCTTCGTGAATAATCAGGCCGACGTCGACCTTTCCTTCGCTAACTTCTGAAATGATTTTGTCAAAAGGAGTGACTTCGTATTTGAATTCGCCTATCGCTAGAGTCAGCGCGAGAAACGCTGAAGTCATCGTTCCCGGAACGGCTATTTTCATATTATTTTTTGCATCGCTTAATTCTTCAATGCGAAAATTTTCTCGCGCCACTACCATTGGCCCGTAATTGTCGCCCATTGAACCGCCAGATCCGAGGAGGGCGTAAAGATGGGCGACTTTGGGATAAGCGTGAATTGATATGGCAGTTACTTCAAGCTCGCCGCGTTCGGCGCGATGATTCAGCGATTCTATATCTTCCAGAACATGTTCAAATGTAAACTCGCCCGGATCGATTTTTTGTTTGGCGAGCGCATAGAACATGAATGCGTCATCAGGATCAGGAGAATGCCCCAAACGTATATGTGTTTTCATAATTCGAAAAAACCAAAGAGGTAAAATAAATTAGTTATGCCGAGAGAGCGATTTCCCGCGCGGGCAGTCTATCGGTCAGCGTATCTTTGGGAGGGAACGCTTCGTAGGAGTCGTCGCGAATTTTTGCGGTAAACCCACTCTCCTCTATTAAGCGACAGAGTTCTTTTTCGTCAATCAAGTTATTCGCTCCGGCGGCGCTGACAACATTCTCCTCTATCATCGTTGAGCCGAAATCATCCGCCCCGAAATAGAGCGACGTTTGCCCGATCTGTGATCCTTGCGTGACATAGGAAAGCTGAACATGCTTTATATTGTCCAGATAAATTCTGGCAACCGCCAGCGTGCGTATGTAATCCCATGAATCGGTTTCATGAATTTTGCCTTCAAGGGCCGTGTTGCCCGGCTGGAAAGTCCAGGGGATAAATGACGTAAATCCGCTTGCTTCGTCCTGCAGGTTGCGAATTCTCTCGAGATGCTCCACGCGTTCATCAAGAGTTTCACCCACGCCGAGCATCATAGTCGCCGTTGTGGGAAGTTTGCGCTCGTGACATTTGCGCATGACGTCCATCCATTCGTCGGAATCGCATTTGCGCGGAGAGATTCTGTTTCGCGTTTTGTCTGTCAGGATTTCCGCTCCGCCACCGGGCATTGAATCCAAACCGGCGACAATTAATCTGTCAAGCGTTTCATCGATAGAAATTTTTGACACTTCGGCGATATGGCAGACTTCCGGCGGGCCAAGCGCGTGATTGCGAATCTTATGATTATCTTTAATGTGTCGGAACATGCGTTCATAGAATTCAATGCCGAGTTTTTCGTTGTGACCGCCCTGAAGGAGTATGCGGGTTGCGTGAAGTTCAAGCGCCTCGTTGATTTTTTGTGAGATTTCCTCGAACGACAGAGTGTATCCGTCGCTATGCTTTTCTGTGCGATAGAAAGCGCAAAATTTGCAAAACACATTACAAATATTCGTGTAATTGATATTGCGGTCGACGATATAGGTTACAACGCGCTCGGTGTTATTGCGAAAACGAACCATACTCGCCAATCGCCCGAGTTCATGCAACGGCGCGTCCTTAAGCAAGGTCAACGCATCAGTAGAATTGATTCGATCACCGCTTTCGACCAGTCTTGATATTTGCGCGACAGGATTCATAGTATTCTGTAAGTTTTGCCTGTGTTTGATTAAACTTGAGGCTCCACGGTCTGTATCGGTTCAAGACTGATTGTGCGCATTTTTCTGGTGGGCAGGAATCCGTACTTGAAGGCAAGATCAACGAACGTATTTATTCCCAGTTGATCCAGCTCGCCGAGCTGATAATGCAGTTTACTGTAGAGGTAGTCTTTGACATTAATCAGCTTTCCGGTGAGACGACTTGCTCCATAGATCAGTAGATCCCTATCGCGCAGATTCGCTTGCATTCTGGCAATCAAGGCGGGACCGACTTCGCGCAGAATTTCGTCGCTTCGCGCCGCCCATACACCAAATACAAAAGGCAATCCGGTTTCATCAAACCAGGCTTTGCCAAGATCAATTTGATCAGGTGTGTCGGCTTCAAAGGCACGGTCGCCGATTACAATCTCTGCGTCTTCGGAACGCGGATTGGGAAGGATATCCCGACCAAACTCAAGGTTGTAAAGCAAACGCGCCATCAAATTTGACGTTTGCGAAGCGAGGTCAGGCTTATATGTCTCAACTTTGTTCAGAGGAGTGTGAAAAATAAGCTTTACGGATTCAACCGGTCCATGGCAAGCGATTCCAACATCACTCAAAAACGGCCAGTTGTTAAGAACTGCGCCAACAAGCGGAACCAGCGCTATATCGACCTTGCCCCGATCCAACAGCGACGAGCATTCCGACGGTGTGCCGTTGTAGCGGCGCCAGTGCGGAAAATCTTCTTCGAGTCCGCGCACAAGCGGATAGGCGTTCAGGTATTTGATACCGGCCCAACCACGCGAGTTTATTTCGCTTTCGTCTTGACTGAAATTGCTCTTGTAATTTTCTATCAATTTTTCCTCGGGACTTTTATGTTCTCTCTACAAAACTTTTTCTGTTAAAATAGCTTTTTCAAGATAGCTGATTGAATTTCCTTGATAATTCGCCATGTGGCGCTCAGGCCACCGCCTCGATCAGTTCCGGTTCAAGCGACCAAGCTGGCCGTCCGTAAAGCGCGTCGCGCTCTTGCGGTATTCTTCCGGCGCTTCTTATTAATCTCTCCAGATGTTTTGGCGTAACCAGCATGGGAGTTTCTGCGCCGGCGCGATGGTAAATTTTTTCCTGCACAACGGTACCGTCGATGTCATTGGCGCCGAAGCCAAGCGAAATCTGCGCCAGTCTTTCGCCCATTAGTATCCAATAGGCTTTGATGTGCGCAAAATTATCGAGCATCAACCGCGAAACAGCGACGGTCTTGAGTATGTCAACAGCGCCGGGCCCGTGGTCAACTTCCAGGTCGTTGTTGTCCGCGTGATAGACTAGCGGAATAAAGGCTTGAAATCCGCCGGTCTTGTCCTGTAGCTCGCGGAGTTTTTCCAAATGAACAATTCGTTCCTTGTGCGTTTCAATATGCCCGAACAACATTGTGGCGTTTGTCTTGACGCCATTGTTGTGACATATCTCGGCGACTTCCAGCCAACGCATCGGGCCGGCCTTGTGGCGAAACATGTGACTATGCAGACGATTCGAGAAAACCTCAGCGCCCCCACCGGGACAGGCGTCGAGTCCGGCCTCTTTTAACTGATCGAGAACATCTTCAATAGTGAGTTTGAATTTCTGCGCAAAGAAATCAAGCTCAACCATTGTGAATGCTTTGACATGAGTTTGCGGGCTTTCGCGCTTTATGACGCGAATCATTTCGGGATAATATTCCCAGGGGATGCGGCCATTGCATCCACCGACAATGTGCACCTCCGCCAATTGTCCAGGGTAAGCATTGACTTCCTGGGCCGTGCGTTCGTGGGTGTAGACATAGCCTTCGTCGGGTTTGATTCGCGCGAAGGCGCAGAATGTACAGCCTTTGGCGCAGATGTCAGTGTAATTGATATGGAGATTGCGGACCCAGTAGACGGTGTCGCCCACTTTTTCACGCCGCACAGAATCGGCTATAAATCCCAACCCCGGCAGATCGTCTGTGGCCAGAAGCGCAATACCGTCCTCGCGGCTTAAACGCTTGCCTTCCATGGCCTTTTCGTAGATAGGCCGTAACTTCCTGTCGGTGATTGAGTCATCCATAACGCCCCCAATTGAAAGCTATTTTAGGCCGAAAAGCAAGGGGGAGGAACGCAATGTGAATCGTTGAATAATTCACGGAATGATTAGCTGGGATCATTAAACGACGCTCAGTCCTTTAATGATTTGTTAATGGTGAAAGACTTGGTGAGTAAGTTCTCTAATTCGGAAACTGGTAAACCTCAGCGATCTTACCGAGAGAGCCTGCGAATCCCTCACTAGCGCCTCCCTGCCCTGGGAAGCCCAGGTCGTAGTTTACAAATGACGCTTCGATTGTCGAATTCTTAAAAACGACGCAAATTGTCGCTCCCCCTGAACCTCCGCCTCCGTGTCCGCCTGCTTGTCCATTTCCTCCAGCTCCTCCATCTCCCCCCGCGCTTCCTATACCCTCCCAGTATGCATCTTGTCCAAGCTCCCCGGTTCCTCCAACTCCACCTACGCCTCCGTCACCGCCTTGACCTCCGCTTTTGGTTATCAAGTCAGTATTCTCCAAGTGAAGCAAGCTATTCAACACGATAATACTAACGGAAGATCCTCCGGGAAAGCCACCTTCTCCGCCTTTTCCGGGAGCGCCTCCAGCGCCACCAGATCCTCCGGGTCCTCCCGGACAGTTTGGACCAATTACGGAATAGCATCCGCACCCGGCTCCTCCTCCACCGCCTCCTCCACTTCCCGATTCAGTCGCGTCCAGACCCGAATCACCTACCACGCCTTGGACGATGGTGAACCCATTGTCGAAGGCAATTGACAGAGAATTTATACCACCGATTCCACCCGAATCTCGGTCTTGAGTCGATGGAGTACCATCTTCTCCGGGATATCCTGAAGCTCCCCCAGCTCCTCCGGTTTTAGCGCCGTCACTCCCGAGGCCAGTGTCACCGGGAGAACCGTTTAAATTTCCATGAATATAACAATCCGTGTATCCTTGCCTAAGGCATTCTTCGTCGTAGTACCCGTTGTCCCAACATCCACTTCCTCCCTGCCCTCCAAGCGCTACCGACGAAACTCCACCGTCTTCACCTACATTTCCATTTGCCCCCGCCATACCATTTCCAGAGGATATTTCGCAATTCGAAACAACAACGCTATCAGAATTCAAACAATAAAGCCCATATGATCCCTCACCGGAATCTGTTGCGTTCGCCCCAATAATAGTCAACCTGTCAAGCAGAACAGGCGCGATGACGTCTTTAATCATAGCCCCGATTGCAAAACCGGATAATTCTCCTCCGCGAATAATTGAGCCACGCTGACTGGTAATAGCCCAATCGGCTTGGGGATCACGGCCGCCCGAAATTGTGATTCCTGCTGAAATTGTCAGCGAGCCGAAGTATTCGCCGTTTGCAACGAAAACACTAAACTTGCCTGAACCCATAGACAGAATATCCAGCGCCTCTTGTATTGAGCCGAGAGGATCGCTCTCAGAGCCATCACCCGAAGATCCGGCAGACACATACAGAATTCTATCTGGAACGCTCTCCGTTGTATCGGTCGTGTTGGTATCTAATGGAATAGTATCAGCTGGAACTAATTCACTTGTCGGCTCAGTTATTGTTTCTTTGTCGCAACTATACAAGCAAGCGGCAACTAGTGAAATAGTCAATATGGCTCTAAAATTCCTCATAGTAGAAATCTACTTCCAAAGAGAGAGCTGGCGGTCTCTGAGGGAATATAATACGCGCTCGCGAATCGACAACAGTAAATATTTTTTCCGCGTTAAGCCGTTACGGCTCCAAAATCGCCGCTATGTCATCGGCGAGGCGGTCAGCTAAGCGTTGGCCGTTCTTGCCGCCAATATAGGTATAAGATTGGTTGCGTTCGTAAAATTCGCCTATGCGGCGGCCGGTATTGTCAAAGAATTCTATCAGGAACACCCGCTGGCGTTTCATCCGTCGGCTTGAGCCACTTGAACCTCCGCGCATCTGGCGGGCCTGGATTGTGATAGTGATATCCGCATCGGGTGTGTTCGATTTGCTTAAACGAAGCTTCTGTTCAAGCGCCTTCTCCACTCTTCTGGCAAGTTTCATTTCGGCTTGAAAATGCGGAGAGGGACTGGGAGCGGCGCTTTCACCAAGAAATTCATACTTGCTGGTTAGATACCAGGTCGATGCGCTCGTTCGGACTTCTTCCGGCAAAACGCTTTTGTATCCGTTCCCACAGGAATTTAGCGCGGCCGAGAAAATCAATAAGACGCAAACACTAAACGCCCTTTGTATCTTAACAGTCATATTCTCTTAAACACACAAGGCTATGAAAGGTTGACCCAGATTGATTTTGTCTGCAAATATCCGTCGAGAGCGTCCTCACCCAGATCGCGACCGAAACCGGATTGCTTGAATCCGCCGAACGGCAAAGCCGGATCGAACATATTGATAGTGTTTATCCAGACAGTGCCTGCCTCCAGTTTGTCGGCAAAGCGATGCGCCCGGCTGATGTCACTTGTCCAAACAGCAGCCGCCAGACCAAAATCGACATTGTTGGCAATCGCCAGAGCTTCATCTTCGTTCTCGAAAGGAATCACAGCCAGAACCGGCCCGAATATTTCTTCGCGCGCAATGCGCATATTTTCATTCACGTTATCAAACACTGTCGGTTGAACAAAACATCCGTTGGCGAACTCGCCGGACATCTCCGCTCGGGCGCCACCGGCGACAACACTGGCGCCATCCTCTTTACCGATGTTGATATATCCCAGAACTTTTTTCATCTGTTCTTTTGAAACGAGCGCTCCGATGCGGGTTTTCTTATCGAACGGATCGCCCACCTGCATTTTGGCGACAAGCGCTTTGATACCGTCGACAACCTGCGTGTGAATTGATTTATCCACCAGCAGTCGCGATCCCGCGCAACAAAGCTCACCTTTACCGTAGAAAATACCGTTCACAGCGCCTTTAATAGCTGAATCAATATTGGCGTCGGCAAAAATAATATTCGGCGACTTTCCGCCCAATTCGAGAGTAACCTTCTTCAAAGTTTCCGCGGCCGATTTCATTATCTCGCGACCCACCGGAACCGAACCGGTAAATGAAATCTTGTTTACGTCAGGATGTTTAACCAATTCAGCGCCGGTTACGGTACCGCGACCGGTAATAATATTCACCACGCCATCGGGGAAGCCCGCTTCCTTAATTAAGTCAGCCAGCGCCAGCGCAGTTAGAGGAGTTTGTTCGGCGGGTTTTAGCACGCATGTATTCCCCGTCGCAAGAGCAGGCCCGAGTTTCCAAGAGCACATGACCAACGGAAGATTCCAGGGAATAATCAAACCCACGACGCCGAGCGGTTCACGGCGTGTGTAGGCGAATGTGGCGCCACGCGCGGGCAATGTGCTGCCGTGTATCTTGGTGGCCCACCCTGCGAAATAGCGGAATATTTCAGCTGTGAAGGGTATGTCTATTTTCCCGGACTCGAAATAAGGCTTGCCGTTGTCGATTGTTTCGAGCGTGGCCAATCGTTCGCGATCGCGCCCGATTAAATCTGCCAGCTTCCAGAGAAGCTTGCCGCGTTTGGCGGGCGGAGTGTCGCGCCAGGCCGGGAACGCTTCGCGCGCGGCTTTGACGGCGCTGTCGACTTCGCGCGACCCCGCTTCGGCAAAAGTTGTTATAACTTCGCCAGTGGCGGGATTTATTGTTTCAAGCGTGTCGGCTCCATTTTGCCACTTTCCACCTATGAAAAGCTGGCCGGGGCTCACTTGAATTTTACTTGAGTCTTCTGTTACTATAGGCATATTGTGAGTCAAGACAAATTATATCTCTCTTCTTATTACCTTTCTATACACATTCTTAGACACCCTTAAAGACGGCGGTTCGTTTTTCTACATAAGCGGAAAGTCCCTCGCGAGCGTCGGCGCTATCAAACAACTGCTGTTGCAATTCGCGCTCCAGCGACAGACCTTCGCCGAATGGCACTTCCATACCCGAGCAAACCGCGCGCTTGATTCGACCAACAGCTTTAGAAGCCTTGCCCGGCGGGACGAATTGTTTGGCGTATGTGGTTACTTGCTCAAGAAAGTTATCGCCATCAAAAATATGATTAACAATTCCCAACCTCTCGGCTTCTTCCATTTCGAATGTGCGTCCGGTGGTCATCATTTCGATTGCCTTTGATTTACCAATCAGGCGCGCCAATCTTTGTGTTCCTCCAGTGCCAGGTAGCACTCCAAGATTCACTTCCGGCAGACCAATTTTGCCAGCGCTTTTTCTGGCAATGCGAATATCTGCGGCCATAGCGATTTCAAGGCCGCCGCCGACACAATGGCCATTGATCGCCGCAATGACGAGTTTGGGAGTCTGCTCAAGGCGGTTCAGAGTTTCGTTGGCGTGCAGGCAGAAATAATATTTGAAGTATGGCGTTACCGACGTGAGCATTTTGATATTCGCTCCCGCCGAAAAGAATTTTTCGCCCGAACCGGTTAGAATAATAACATGCGCGCTTTCATCCATACGCGCCTGCAGAATCGCAGTGTCCAAATCCTGCATCATTTCGTAAGTATATGTATTAGCTGGCGGGTCGGTTAATGTTAACCAGGCAATGCCGTCTTTGGCTTCAAAATTTACTAAGGCCACTTGTCACTCCTTTTGGGTTATGTCACTTTCATCTCTATTTAGTTAAACTGTGTCGGAATATTGTTGTCCCACCCAAATCCAAGCGGTCTGCAGGTCGAACAGACTCATTCCGGCGGGTCAATATATGCGTTCTCCGCCATCTGCGAAAGCGGACTCGATTTATACAAAGCAGAAATGTCGTCCGTAAGCCTAACCTCCTGAAACAGCTTGACATACACCTCCTAGGCGCTATCTTCAATTTATCAGCCTTCGTGGTCTGATAAGTACTTATTTGTTTACATTTCAACTCTGCCGGAGGGACTCTCAAGGCCCCGCCAGACAAACGTTTACAGAGCTATTTGACTGAATCGATAACGGACCTGAAAATCCATTTTGCGGTACACGTGGCGGATTAATTCGCCCCGACATCCGCTTTGCTGTGGAAATTGTTTTGAAACCCAAAAACCTCACATATTTTAAGCCTTTCATTTCTTCAAATATACCTGTCTCCGATCAGACAAGCTGTCAATCCCTCTGTCAGATCCTGACGCGACAAACTCACATTTTTAGAGGCCGCAAATGCATACCCCCGCCGTAATTTCGAAGAAGAAACTCACTTCAAACGCATCACCACTCGAAAATCCTCCGAATCGCAATCGTTCACGTTTTTCCGGACGAGCGCTAGTGGCGGCTTTACTCGCGTTTGCGCTCTATCCTTCATTCACAGCTGCCCAGAATATTGGAATGGTCGCGGACGATGGAACAAATACGGTAATTGTGTTTGATGGCGATGCTGACACCGTTCTCGGTACTGTTTCGCTCCCATCAGGAGGAGCTGTTGGTGATTGCGCCGTTACCGCAGATCAAGCGCTCGGCTTTGTCACCGATTTCGCCTCTCGGGTCTGGGTTATTGACCTGACTACTTCGCCGCCCAGCCTTGCCGCCGGCACAAACCCAATCCCGATCTCCAATCCCGGCGAAGACCTTATCATCTCGCCGAATGGGCAATTTCTGATTGTATGTGACGGCAGCGCCGTCGCGCCTATTTCAGTCGTGGACATCTCCTCTCGAACCGAAGTTTCTACTTTCGCGCCGGGAAGCAACTGCACCTCAGTCGATATCTGTCCGGACGGTTCGGTAATTGTAACGGAAGTTTTTCCGGGGAGAATTCATCGCCTCATTCTCGACGCATTTGGAAATTTGACCCATTCTGGCGAAACATTGAATCTGTCGAGCGACCCATTCAATGTCTACTGCGTACCCAACGGGAAATCCGGCGTAGTGATCACTGCAGGCCTGGCGGTTTCATTTACTATTCCGGGCCTGACACAAGTTGATGCGCGCTCTCTGTCCGGCCATGGCGTTTCGGGCGTCTTCAACCTG
>JACZUZ010000006.1 GCA_022572905.1 Candidatus Zixiibacteriota bacterium
ATCGCAGAGATTTCAATCCGCTGGGTGACGACAGTGATCAAAGCTGGTTCCGGTTTGGCGCCTGGGGACAATTTGGACTATCCGATAAACTGGCGCTAGAGCCTCGTATTTCAATCGAGAAAATTGATTACAGACTGGACACATCATCCTTCAATCTCGATCAGACACTATCAAACCTTGAATTACGACTGGTTCGCCGCTGGGGATTCACTTCACTAGGACTTGGACCGAAATTTCAAAAGCTAAATCAATCAAAGCTCGAAGGTCAGGTAACTGACGCGCTATTGTCAGAGGATTTATCTGAATCGTATGCTGAATTCGCCGGAGTGGCGTCATTCGAATATTTCAAACTCAGGCGAATAATTTTGACCATTGAAAATCAGTTTGGTTTGCGTGACGTGGAAATAGTGAATGACTTTCAATCAGATTATTGGTTTGATCGAATATCCATTTTCTCCAGCCTGGAAATTACGGCCGGATTAAAACTGGATATTATCACTT
The DNA here is from genome assembly GCA_022572905.1 of Candidatus Zixiibacteriota bacterium. Taxonomy (GTDB): domain Bacteria; phylum Zixibacteria; class MSB-5A5; order GN15; family JACZUZ01; genus JACZUZ01. The sequence goes on from JACZUZ010000006.1 coordinate 502, forward strand.
CTTTTGAATGGGAGTGGCATGACAGAGCTGCGGACGACAACGCATTCTATTTATTAAACTCCTCGTTGACTTACGGATTCTGACCTTTTTTAGGCGCATGCCAAAGAAGCGCGTGAACCGACAAATCGCTTGACTATATCAGTAGCTTTACTAACTTAACAAGTGATACAACTGATGGGGGCTGGTCAATGTAATATCTGATTCGTATACCTACCGACGTGGAAAGAGACAAGAAATGAAGTTCGGTGTCTATGTGCTTTTTGAAAACCCTGAATGGATGCCTCCATTGAGACGTGAGCTAAAGAGGGCAGAAATTCATTTTGAGGAATGGTTTATCAATAAGGGTCATTTTGATTTGTCCGATGTGCCACCCGAAGGTGTTTTCTTGAACCGAATTAGCCCGTCTTCACATACGCGAGACCACACTGAAAGCATAAATTTTACAAGGGAAATGCTCATTTGGTTGGAGAGCAATGGACGCCGAGTCATCAATGGAAGTCACGCCTTCTCCTTAGAGATAAGTAAAGTCCGTCAATATCAGGCATTGAGAGAAGTTGGGTTGAGGACCCCGCACACTATTGTAGTATCGAGTGATCCAGACGAGCTGAAGAAAGCGGCAATATCTATGCCACTTCCTTTCTTGACGAAACATAATTGTGGTGGTAAAGGACTCGGTATAAGACTTTTTCATTCACTTGAGGAATTTGATGAACACATTGGGACATCGGATTATCAGAAACCAGTCGATTCGATTTTGCTGTTGCAAGAATATATAGAATCACCTGATCCCTATATTACGAGAGTTGAAATGGTCGGAGAAAAGTTTCTTTATGCTATTAATTCTAACACATCACAAGGATTTGAACTTTGCCCAGCTGAAGGCTGCGACACGAACAACACCACAGATGAGCTTCATGAGAATGTTGAAGAAAAAGGAAGAGATCGCCAGAACTTGTTTTCATTACGAGAAGATTTTTTCGACCCAATTATTGATAAGTATAAGGAATACATGCGTAAATTCAGTGTTGACATCGCCGGATTTGAGTTTATCGAAACATCGTCGGGGGAGAAAATCACATACGATGTGAACGGCACCACCAACTATTCCCCATCAGTAGAAGAACGGCATGGATTAAACGGAATGGCGGCAATAGCGGAACTAATTTCACGGGAGCTGAAAGCAGCGAGTCAGGATACAAAAAATAACTGACCAGCCACGCAATTGACCGATCCAAAAAGTTCGACAATAGTCCACGAAGGAGAGGGATTTGGACACATCACGCAGCGAAAATCGTTACTGCCCAGCTGGCGCTCTCGTCTCTTAAGGCTCTCCATTTTCGCATTAGATCAAGATGGACATTGTTCCACTGAACTCGCGAGTCGGAAGTACACAATCGCGGAGACAAGCAGAGCTGAACTGATACCCAAATATAGAGCCGCCAGATAAATAGAGTGCGGAAAGTAACTCCGCAGAGTTATCCCCATGCCTATCATTATCAGAATTAAAAGGTAAGTCATGAGAGGTTGAAACGCGAAGATACAAATCTTTTCTTTTTGCGGTGACATTAATCTGATCCGCTCCACGTTTTTCTTTGCAACCTTCGAGAGAACAAAATGACTCTTGAGCGTCCCAACGATCACGCCAATTAAGAGTATGAACAACTGTTCGAATGAGGGCTGTCCAATTATTGTGTACGCGCGAAACAGCAGAAACATACTACCGAGAATCCAGAACATGCCCGCGGTAAGCGCCAGGCCACGTCTTGAGATAGATGGCTCAAACTTTGAAAAAGTTGAATGCGCTAGCATTTGTTATTACCTCAATTTTTTGTGACTTTTTAACATTTTTTGCCAACCATTTTCACAACCACCTTGACCCAGGACGGATGTGTGTTGAGCGCAGGAATCATTTTGTATCGCTTCCCACCCGCGAGTTCAAAGTCTTCCGCTCCACGAAGACCGAGTTCTTCGAGTGTTTCAAGGCAGTCTGCTACGAAAGCTGGTGAAAAAACAGCCAGGGATTTTATTCCTCGACCGGGCAACTCTTTCGTTACTTCATCTGTGTATGGTTTAATCCAGGGATCACGACCTAATCGAGATTGGAAGCTGACGCTCCATTTCGTATTGTCGAGCTGTAATCGTGAGGCAATCTCGCGCGCTGTTGCATAACAATGTGCGCGATAACAAAAATGATTTTCGCCGGTGATTTGCGCACAACAGTCTTTCTCTGTAAGACATCTATCCTGCGGAGCGCGCTCGGATTTTTTTATATGACGTTCAGGCAAGCCATGAAAGCTGAACAAATAATAATCAAACGACTCGTCGGCCAGCGCTTCCCGCGACACCTCCGCAACACTGTCCAGGTATCCCGTCTGATCATAAAAGGGAGGGAGCGTCTCTATGGTGGGCATGTTCCAGTATGAGCTTGCTACGGAATAGACGCTTTCAATGGCGCTTCCGACTGTGGCGGACGCATACTGAGGGAAAAGCGGAAGAATTCTCAAGCGATTGATATTCTCTTGGGAAAATTCGTCCAGAGCTTTGCTGATAGAGGGATTACCATACCTCATTCCGAGTTTCACTACAAATTCATTAGGTGAAACTTGATCTAATTCGTCCTGAACCCGTTTAGCCAATTCTTTTCCGTGCGCCAAAATAGGTGATCCCTCCGGACCCCAGATTTCTTGGTAGGCCTTTGCGGTTTTCGCTGAGCGAAACGGCACAATAATCAAATTGACAAGGAAATATCTACCAAGCGGACTAATATCCATAACTCGTGGATCGGACAGAAATTCACGAAGAAACTTTCGCACAGCGGAGGTTGTCGGGGCGTCTGTGGTCCCCAGGTTCACTAATAAGATACCGGTGCGACTAGTGCGTCTAGTGCGGCTGGTGCGGCTGGTGAAATGATTCGTAGCTTCCGCGTCTTTGGCCTGAATAGTTTTCGATTCTTGTTTTTTCTGGTCCATATTTTGTTGCTCATACTTGACTAATCCTCTGCCACAGTTCACGACAAGAATTTGTGGGGAGAACTTCCAATTCGAGAATTGCGGATTTTCTTCACTAAAGTGTAACAAGAATGTCACAGTACTATGACTTTTAGAGCCATTATTTCTTTCCGGGAGCCCAAATTCTAACGGCTGTCGCTGCCGCTCAAGAAACCCTTCTTAGTAAAGACATTGATTGTCAATAAGTTACGATTTTGTTTAAAGCCGTGACACAACCTTGACATTGTTACTGCTGTAATCGGCTAATATTGATTTGGAATGAGAAAGTGAACCATTTTCGCGAAATATAAAAAACAATGGCCGTATCGGGAAATAAGCCAACTTAGTTTTTTCACGGTTCACGAGCCGGGTTGAGCGTCGAATACAATAGCATCGAACCCAACCTAATCTAAAGCTGGATTGCGAAGTCGCAGGCCGACAGGGAAGATAGAAACTATGAGAAATGTCGTTCGAGTTGTTGGTACGAGTATCTCTCATGGGAATATGCCACTACTGGAGAAGTTGACTATACCGGTGGAAGATCGCGCCAAAGAGCTTCCAGCGTTGAAGAACGCTCTGGGCGTTGAAGAGATCCTCTATCTGGCGACCTGCAACAGAGTTGAAATCGTTGTCGCCTGCTCACCTGAGACAACTGCGGCGACCCTGCGCAACAAGCTACTTGATTTCTTCCTTTCCAACGGCCGTCAATTTCATTTTTCTCCAGCGGATCTAACTGAATACAGTTATTCCAGCGCCATTAGGCATGAGTTCCGAGTCGTTTCGGCTCTTGAATCCATAGTGGTTGGTGAGACACAAATCACCGGGCAGTTCAAAGCTGCAGCCCGGGTTTGTGATGAACTTGGTTTTCTTGGTGAGACTCTTAAACCCCTCGTCTCAGAAGCGCTACAGGTAGCCAAACGTGTGCGTAATGAAACTGAACTCGGTTCCGGAGCGCTTTCGATGGCGTCACTGGTAGTGTTGGAGCTTGAGAGAATTGGGGCGCTATCAAAAGACGCGACAGTTGCGATAATAGGCAGGGGTGAGATTTCATCCAAAATGGCGAACCATTTGAAGGCGCGTGGAGTAGGAAACTTAGTTTTCGTGAATCGGACGTTTGAAAAGGCGGAAATGTTGGCCAAGAGGTTTGACGGCCGCGCTATTTCGCTGGCTGATTTTCTTGAAAATCCCTGTGCGCTGGAAATAATCATGAGCGCAACGAACTCAAGCGATCCGATATTCACAGCAAGCTTTTTGGATAAAGTATCGAAATTAAATGAACGATTGGTTTGCGTTGATCTGGCGATTCCGCGAGATTTCTCCGCTGAATACCGCTCCTGCGAACAAGTGACGATGATTGATATTCCACAGTTGAATCGACAGAAAGACGTGAATCTCAAGCGAAAATTCAGAGAGATCGACAAAGCGGAGGAAATAGTCGATAGATCAGTTCGTGAATTCCTCAGCGCTCAAATAGAGTCCTCTCTTAGGCCTGCGCTACGAAGATCATTCCAGGAATCACTCGATTTCGCTTTGGAATCATATGAGAACCTTCTCTTGACAAGACTGACTGATCAGTCTCCTGAAACCGCCGCTCAGATCAAATCACTCATAAAAAAAGTCGTTGGATATTCATCCTCGAAATTCTCTCAGGCGGTCTCAGCTCATTTGAGTAAAGACTATGAATACGTCCAGCGCCTGGAAATTCGTGAACCCCCCAGACACGCATACTCGGATGCTGTGGAGATCCCCGAAACACCAGCCCTAAAGAAGGTGACCCGTGGTGCGTGAGATTATCATCGGATCAAGAGGATCGGAACTAGCTCTCAAGCAGGTTAACATTATACGAGAATACATTTCCAACAATCTGGAGATTTCCTCCACGGTCAAGGTGATTGAAACCGGCGGTGACAGAGATCAACAATCCCCTTTCATTGAGATGGAAGGGATAGCTTTTTTTACCAAAGAGATTGAGGAAGCGCTCCTGCGTAATGAAATCGACATAGCTGTCCACTCGCTCAAGGATATGACCACCACGCTACCTGAAGGACTGACTATCGCGGCGGTCGGTTTTCGGGAGGATCGTCGTGAATTGCTTTTGCTGAACGCGAGCGCCCATGAAGAAAGCGCTCCACTTTTTCTGAAAAGTGGTTCTGTTATTGGAACAAGCTCAGCCAGACGCAGGAGCCAGATTAAACACATTGACCCTTCTCTAAAGCTCAAAGATGTTCGTGGAAATGTTCCGACTCGCATACAGAAACTCAGAGATGGCGCCTATGACGCGCTAATCATTGCTGCGGCCGGCGTCAATCGATTGGATGTTGATCTCTCCGGGTTGGGTGTTTACCGGCTCCGGCAGGAAAGTTTTCTGCCCGCCGCAGGGCAGGGAGTTTTAGCGATTGAATCCCGGAAGTCGGACACCGAACTGAATGAAGCGCTGGCGGAGATCAACGACGATATTGTTAGCGCTGAAGTTCAGCTTGAGCGTGGCCTGTTGAAGAAGTTCAACAGCGGTTGTTCACTTCCGCTAGGTGTGATTTCATCCATAGGGGATAACGGAGAGTATAGGCTCCAGGCGGTTTTGGATGTCGAACCTGACGGTGATGGGTCTCACGAGTTGAGGCGGATTGATCTCTATGGAACTGATCCGCAGGAGATTGTCGAAGAGGCATATAGATCACTCACTGCGGTCAAAGTGAGTTAGGCTATGACACTATTAGGGATCACACGTTCATCAGATGAATTGCGAAGTATTTCCACACGCGCAACCTCGCAGGGTGTCGAAGTAGTTGCGATACCTTTGGTGAAACACACGCATGTTGATTTTGATCTCCCTGGGGCTAATCCGCTCGCCGAAGGAGACTGGTTGCTCTTCACCAGCGCCCGTGGTGTTGAGGCGTTTTTTACCGGGTTGAAAAAAAGTGAACGCGAGTTACCTCGGAAGATAAGGATTGCAACTGTTGGAAAGTCAACTCGATCCGCAGTTGAACGGTTCGGATTTCAGGTGTCCTTCGTTCCTGGCGCTGTTGGAGCCTTCGCGCTTTTTGAAGAGTTTGTCAAACGATATGAACACAGCTCTCCGCGCGTGATTTACCTGAGCGCCAAAGAAGCTCACTTCGATCCGAGTGATCTCCTGAAACCTACACAAATAAACTACACGAGAATAGTTACGTACAGATCCGAAGTGGCTGCTCTTTCGGAAAATCCTACCAAGCGGTTCACATCATCTGACTGTATATTATTTACTTCACCATTAACTGTCAGCGCTTTCGCGGAGCAGTTTTCAGAGCCGGAATCTCGGATTCTGGCGCTTGGTCCCTCCACGGCATCAGCAATTACCAAAATTGGATGGGGTGATTCGGAAACTCTGCCAGAGCCAAACATTGAGTTGGCGCTACAGTACTCCGGCTCCTCACTAACAGCAGGCAGAATCTCATGATGATAGATGGAACACGTCGACCACGACGTCTGAGGCGCACATCGCTCGTGCGTGAACTCTGCGCGGAGACTCGTTTGAGCGCCGATGGGTTGATTCAACCATATTTTGTATGTGATGGAACCGGCGTTAGCGAGAAGATTGACGGGCTCCCGGGTATCAAGCGCGAATCGGTAGACCGTTTAATCAATACCGTTGCCGAAGATATGACTTTTGGTGTCTCAAAGATCATGCTCTTTGGTGTCACCGATCAAAAGAACCCCGAGGCGTCTTTCGCTGTAAGTGAGGCGAATCCTGTGGCGCTGGCTTGCTCGGAATTAAAACAGAAATTTGGAGACGATATATTCGTTTCAGCGGATGTTTGCCTGTGCGCTTATACAGATCATGGACATTGTGGTGTGATTCACGAGGGAGCGATAGACAATGATTGCTCAGTTAAGATTCTTACTGCTATGGCGCTGGCGCTGGCGCGATGCGGGTGTGACTGCGTGGCGCCGTCGGATATGATGGATGGACGTATCGGCGCTATTAGAGAGTCACTGGAGAGCGAAGGATTCTCGGACACCCTGATTATGGCCTACACGGCAAAATATAGTTCAGCGTATTATGGCCCTTTTCGGCATGCGGCCCGTTCGGCGCCCACATCGGGCGACAGAAAATCGTATCAGATGGATTTTCGTAATCGTCGAGAAGCTCTTAGAGAATTAGAGTTGGATGTTCAGGAAGGCGCGGACATCGTTATGGTGAAACCGGCGCTCGCCTATTTGGATATCATCAGCGCCTTCGATCAGACAACAGTCACACCGATTGCGGCCTATAATGTCTCTGGTGAATACGCGGCCGTGAAACTTATGGCTGAGGCCGGACTCGGAGACGAAAAGGCGCTCGTTCTTGAGAATCTAACAGCGATCACTCGCGCCGGGGCTTCAATTATTCTCAGTTATCATACCAGGGATGCTCTAAAACATGGATGGCTCAATAACTAAACAAGAACAGATAACATCCTCCGCTCAGATGAAGACAACACGTTCTTCAGAGCTAATGGAGCTCTCAGAAGCTGTTATTCCAGGTGGGGTGAACTCTCCTGTCAGAGCGTTTAAAGCTGTCGGTGGTGTCCCGAGGTTTATTAAGAGAGCCAACGGAGCCTATCTGTATGATGTTGATGACAACCGATATCTCGATTTCTGTTGCTCGTGGGGACCTTTGATCTTCGGTCACGCTGACCCGGATGTAGTCGCGGCCATTCAAGCGCAAGCCACCGACGGTCTGAGTTATGGCGCTTGCACCGAACATGAATACCGGCTGGCGGAATTCATCACCAGCCATGTTGATGCCGTGGAAAAGATTCGCTTTGTTTCTTCGGGTACCGAAGCTGTGATGTCTGCTGTGCGACTTGCGCGCGGATACACCAAGCGCGATTTAATTGTCAAGTTTGAGGGTTGCTATCATGGCCATAGTGATTACCTGCTTGTTAAAGCCGGCTCCGGGTTAGCGACATTCGCTCAGCCGTCGTCGGCCGGTGTTCCGACGAATTCAACCAGTGACACTATCGTATTGCCGCTGGACAATGACGCGGCTGTGATTGAACTGTTCAAGAGGCAGGGTGACAGGATCGCCGCGGTTATTATTGAAGGTATACCGGCCAACAATGGATTGTTGGTACAGCGACCTGAATTTATGAAGCTACTCCGCCAGCTAACCGAGCGGAATGGAGCGCTGATGATACTCGATGAAGTAATCACCGGTTTCCGCATTGGGCTGTCTGGGGCGGCGGGGATGTATAACATCACGCCAGACTTGCTGACCTACGGAAAAATCATTGGCGGAGGCTTACCGGTTGGGGCCTTTGGCGGAAGAGCTGACATCATGGATTTGCTTTCCCCGCTTGGTCCGGTCTATCAGGCCGGAACGCTTTCAGGGAACCCGCTGGCTATGGTAGCCGGTTTGACCACGCTCAAGAAACTATCCCAAGAGAATGTGTATGCGGAGTTGGCGGAAAAAACCTTCGCTTTCACTCGCTTGATTTCGGATAAACTTTCCGGAACAGATTTTCAGATAGTCTCGGTAGCTTCATTGTTCTGGATCGTATTTCAGGCGGATGCGCCCCGCGCCGCCGCACAGATACAAAAAGAAGCGGTGGAGCGTTATAACACAAGATATAATATGCTCCTCGACGCTGGTATCTATTTTCCGCCATCTGCATACGAGGTATGCTTTGTCTCTACGGCGCACACGAAGGAAGCGCTGACGGAAGCGGCCACTGTGTTTAGCGAAATAATGAACTGAAAGGCTCCACCATAATGACGATTACGACAGAAAAAGGTTCAGCAGAAATTTCCACCATGGTCCCACTCATCGGTGACAGTTCGTTTATTAAGGCCTGTTACGGCAAAAATGAGGGCCGCTTACCCGTTTGGGTGATGCGTCAAGCGGGAAGGTATCTGGCCGAATATCGCGCCGTCCGCAAAAATGTATCCTTCTTAGAGCTGTGCAAAACTCCGGAGTTGGTAGCGAAAGTAACCACCGATCCGGTCAATAAATTTGGTTTTGACGCCGCGATTCTTTTCTCTGACATACTGCCGATTCTTGAACCGATGGGTTTCACTGTGACATACGAATCCGGCGGGCCCACAGTTGCACCCGCGATTCGCAGACCCGAGATGGTGAATGAGTTGAGCGCATATGATGTCAGAGACAAAATGTCGTATGTCTTCGAGGGAGTGCGGGCGATCAAGAAGCGGATACCAGATGTTCCTCTGCTGGGATTCGCCGGTTCACCATTTACTCTCGCCTGTTACGCAATTGAAGGACACGGATCAAAAACGTTTGACTCTGTCAAACAATTTATGTATTGCCATCCGAAAGAAAGCGCTCAACTTCTTGAAGCGATCACAGAAGTAACAATTGTCTACTTGCAGGAACAGGTGAAGGCCGGCGCTGACGCAGTACAACTATTCGATAGCTGGAGCGGTATACTCGCAGTAAATGAATACCGAGAATGGTCGTTAGTTTATTCTGAAAAGATTTTCAAAGCGCTTAAGAGTCTGTCTGTGCCGCGTATATTGTTTGTGAATAACGTGTCGCCTTACATTCATCTCCTCAGAGATATTGACTGTGAAGTGATTGGAGTTGATTATCGAATGGATCTTGAGTTGGCGATGAATGAGTTGCCTGGCAAAGCGGTGCAGGGAAATCTGGATCCGAATATTCTCTATTGTCCACAGGCCGAAATTCGCGAGCGTGTTAGAGCTATGCTCGGTAATCTTACGCGTTTGGATAATGTGATCGTGAATCTCGGACACGGTATCTTGCCCGACATTCCGGAAGAGTCTGTCGCTACCTTTGTCGATGAAGTTCACGCATTCAGGAGGGAAGTCTGAGCATGCCGACTACAGAACTCATTCCCGCCCCTTTCGAGCTAATCAAAAAATATGATCGTCCGGGTCCACGTTATACAAGCTATCCAACAGTTCCCGTTTGGACGAATTCTGTTGGATCAGATACATATTCCAGCGCTCTTGATTCGGCAAGTCAAAATAAAGACGAGCCGTTGTCATTGTATTTACATCTCCCGTTTTGCGAGAAACGTTGTTATTTCTGTGCATGCAATGTTTTCATTCCGAGACGACCCGAACATGTAACGGAATATGTAGCTACGCTTCTGACTGAAATACACAGAGTCGCAAATCGACTTGCCCCTCGAAATAAAGTGATGCAACTACATTTTGGCGGCGGAACACCTACTTATCTATCTGTTGATACTTTCGGCCAGGTGATGGATGCGTTAGAGAAACGCTTCGTGTTTATGGATGATGCTGAACTCTCGATCGAAGTGGATCCAAGAGTTACGACCAAGGCCCATCTGACTTTTCTCGCCGAACGTGGTTTCAATCGGATATCCATGGGTGTTCAGGATTTTGATTTAGCGGTGCAAAAGAGCATAGGACGTGAGCAATCATATGACCTCACAAAGCGATGTATTGAGTATGCGCGCGAGAAGGGATTCAAGAGCGTAAATCTCGATCTGATTTATGGTTTGCCGAAACAGACAGTCGAAAAGTTCCGTGAAACAGTCAAAAGAACGATTGAACTCAGGCCGGATCGCCTTGCGGTTTACAGCTTCGCTTTCCTTCCTTCACTTATAGGCAATCAGAAACTAATCAAGAAAGAGCAACTTCCGAGCGCTGAGGTGAAGTATGAACTTTCCAAGGTGGCTTTTGAACTATTTACGGCGCACGGCTATCGTAACATTGGGATGGATCACTATGCTTTACCCGATGATGAACTTACGGTCGCGCAACAAGAGGGTCGTCTGATGAGAAACTTCATGGGCTATACTGTTTCAAAGGCGACTGACCTGATTGGTATCGGAATTTCAGCAATCGGCCTGGTGAATAACACGTTCGTTCAGAACAAGGCGGATATGGATGGATATCTTGATTCCATCAACAATGGCGGATTCGCCACCAAGCGCGGTCTGATTATGTCCGAGGACGATCTTATTCGTGAATATATTATCGCACAAATAATGTGTAATTTCACGCTCACTGTGGACGAACTCAAAGAAAACTTCAATGTATCATTTTCCGAGTACTGCAAGAATGAAATTTCGGAGCTGGATACGTTCATCGATGACGGACTGTTAGTAATAAATGAGCGGGGTCTGACGGTTACGGACCTCGGGCGCGGATTCGTGAGAAATATAGCAATGGTCTTTGACGCATATATCAAAGCTCCCGCCGCGGACAAGCCACTTACTTTTTCTCGCACTATATAGACTGCGAATCAATACTGTCCCTATGAAGAAGCGCGTCATCATCGTGGGTGGAGGAATCTCCGGACTATCTACATTGCACTACCTCAAAACACTGGCCCCTGATGTTGATGTCCAGCTCTTTGAGGCCACCGACAGACTCGGTGGTGTGATCGGCTCTGATTTTGTTGATGGGTATATGTGTGAATGGGGTCCCAATGGGATTCTGGACAGAAGCGGCGCCGTCCGTGAGTTGTGTGAACAGCTCGGGATAGACAACGAAATTGAATTCGCGAATGAGAATTCCAAAAATCGTTTCATTTTGCGTGAAGGTCAATTGCGAGTGGTCCCGATGTCTCCGGGGTCTCTCATCACGTCAAGACTACTTACAACATTTGCAAAATTACGCCTGCTGAGAGAACCATTCACATCCTCTTCAAAGGAAGAGGATGAATCGATTCAACGATTCGCTGAGCGTCATTTCGGGAAGGAAGTCGCCGATTATCTGATTCAACCGATGGTTACGGGTATTCATGCCGGTCAAGCAGAACAGCTGTCGGTCAAATCCTGTTTTCCGTTGTTGCATGAGCTTGACGGTGAATTCGGGTCACTCATCCGTGGAATGATCACCAGAAAACGTCGGGCGAAAAAACAACCGTTGAAAGATTCAAAGCGCAAAGGCTCGATGCGCCTTTTGTCGTTGAAGCCAACAGGAGTCTACGTTCTGATAGATGCCCTGGCGAAGCGATATGCTGATTCTATCCACACCGGTAAACAAGTGGAATCGCTGGAGAAAATCGCAGATGTCAATGGAGTTAGAAAACTGTTTGGATTGCGTTTTAAGGATCAGACGACGACTCAAGCAGATGAAGTTATTCTGGCCTTACCGGCATATTGTGCGGCGAGAATCCTTAGAGCGCTTTCAGCGCCATTATCGACTAATCTAAGTAGAATCCCGTACGCCCCAATCACTGTTGTCTGCCTGGGGTTTCCACTTACAGCCTCACCACGGCCGCTCAAAGGATTTGGTTTCCTAATTCCGTCGAAGGAGAACAGAGCCATCCTTGGCGCTATCTGGTCCTCGTCAATATTCTCAGGGCGGGCGCCGGACGGGAAATTTCAATTGCGCATTCTTTTGGGAGGAGCTGGAAACCCTGAAGTTGCGCAACTTACAGACGCGCAGACGTTGGAAACAGTTGCAGATGAGCTACATGATCTGATGGGAATCAGCGAGGAGCCAGAGATGGTACGGATCTACCGCTGGAACAAAGCGATCCCGCAATACATGGTCGGTCACTCCACGATTCTCAGAGATCTTGAAAATAATCTTTCAGAGGTACAGGGTCTCCACCTGACAGGCAACGCCTATCACGGTGTCGGAGTTAGCGAATGCATCATTAACTCAGAGAGTCTCGCTCAAAAACTTGCTAAGCAATACAACAAATCCTTTATAGTCGCTGGCATAGCGTAATTTGTCTATTTCTTACCTTAATTATACGACACCACGATTGAGCAAATTGCAGCGCTAGCCACTATTATCAAACCAGAAAGAGAAAGGGAAGCAGGAAGCTGAGACTGTGCCCTCTCGGCCGATCTATCAAGATCGGCCGTATACCCCACGCTGGAAAAAGCATGCTTTATTGCAAGATTGGAAAGGATGCTAAACTGAAGCTACGGTCGTACAAACCCACGCAATTCGCAGTAAACTCACACAAACCACGACAAACAGCCCAATCAATTGCGTAGTTTGAGGTTGCGCCGCAACTCTCTATACACCATATTCTTAGCTCAGATGTGGAGATAGAATCCCTGCCTCTCCGCCAGTGACGAGCCACATGCCAATGACGCAGTCACTTTTTTCTCTGGCGGTGGCGTGGCCGCTTTCTCTGGCGGTATTCAGAAGATATCTTTTATGTAAGAATCAGTCTTCGTAGGGCGGAACCCAAAAGAGCGAGTCACGCGGCGCCTCTTCGAATTTATTTTTTTAAGGCGTCAATTTTCTGGAGAATCGGTGGGGCTCCCGGAAAAAACTCCAGCGCCTTTTCGTAATTCTTAAGGGCTTCAGAATTCTTGTCAAGTTTCTCGTATAGATTGCCAAGAGTATAATAACTGAGTCCCGATTCAGGATAATACTCCAAGTTGATATTGATAAACTCAATTGCGCCGGCAGTCTGATTGTCATCGGCAAGTTCATCGGCAAATTTCAAGAGTGTACGCTCACCAAAGTCATAACTATGGCCTCCATAATATTCCGCACGAATTGAATCGTATTTCATACGTGCGGCATCCAGTCCATCATCAGCATACGCTTCCGCCAAAACAGTTTCGAGTTTCTTCGGCTCACTCAGACCGTGATGACAGGTGACACACTCGACTTTCATCTTTGCGCCTTCACCGTCGCGTAGTTTTGCCAGATGCTCTTTGTTGATTGCCTCAACCATTTGTAACATAATACGAGCCATCCTTTTGTGTTCTTTTTCATCCGAGGGAAAATCGAAACCGGAGAGCCCCTTTTCCGGATCACCTACGTGACAGTATTCACATCTCACACCCAGTGCGAACGTGAACCCTTTCATCATATCAACCAACTCTTTTTTGCTAATATCCTTTGGAAGCGTCTTCAGATTGGTGAATGAATCGGGTATCTGAGCGGCGATTTTTTGAAGCGGCGATACGGTTATTATCGCGCCAAAAATAATAGCTACAGTCAAAATCATTAACAAGCTTCGGGAGTTGTTGCAAGCTCTGGCGTTCCTTTCAGTATTGCTGTCACTGTAATTTTTGTAATGAATCCGAGGCATGCGCCTTCCTTTCTTTTTCTTCGGTCACGAGATATTCTTGAAACGAAGTTGTTTATGCAATGTATTTTCCTTTGAGACTTGGCGCGTTTCTATAGTAGAGTGTACGCGTAGTTCGACCCTGTTGTTTCCAACAAGTCCAATTAAAATCCGCCGCTATTGCTCGAGTTAGCGCTGTTTCAAAGGGCTTGAGATGGGCTGGGGTTATCCTACCTCTGTGGAATGGAATTATTGGCCGGGGCTAAATTTTGTCATCCTGAACGTTAGTGAAGGATCTTGATTGAATTCGATCATTCGCTCAATACCAAGCCAGATACTTCGCTAGCGCTCAGCATGACAAGATTGTGCGGAGACTAGAAACCCACCCAATTGTTGGGTTCCAAACCCTAAAAGGGTGGGCTACCCGGGCGACGGTTATTCTGATTCAATGTCCCATCTGTATTTTTCAAGACCAACTTTTACGAGGGTATCAAGCTCTATCACGCTTCCGTTCATTTCAATCTGAAAGATCATGTACTCAATGTGTAGCATATTATATCTATTGCCGAAGAAGTCTTCATACGCAACATATGCAAATGGATAAAAAACGATTCCAGCGGGGCTATGTGTAATTGCTTCTCTGAGTTGATTTATCTCAATCATG
>JACZUZ010000286.1 GCA_022572905.1 Candidatus Zixiibacteriota bacterium
GCAAGAGCGGGGAAGGTCCGGCCCTGGTTAATCGCTTGAGCGAGCTGGATCGCTTTCCTCCGGAAACAACTGACGGTCACGAAATTGAACTTGGGGCCAATATCGAGTTGCCGGGTCCGCGTGATAAAATCTTGGCGGAACGGGGAGTGGGCGTTGGACTCTATCGCACTGAATTTATTTATCTCCAGTCAAATCACTTCCCCAACGAAGATGATCAATTCCGCTACTATGACGCCATAGCCGAGCAGTACGCTCCCCAAGCGGTGGTAATGCGCACATTTGATCTTGGTTCAGATAAGTACGTTGAAGAATTACAGCCGCTGGGGGAGAACAACCCTGCCCTGGGCTGGCGCGGAATTCGAGCGTCGCTGGATCGTCCCGAATTGTTCAAAACCCAAATGAACGCGATTTTGCGAGCGTCTCATCGCGGAAATGTCAAAGTCCTTTTGCCAATGATTTCGGACATTGAAGAGCTTCTTCGCGCGAAGAGAATTATCAAACGGCTAATGGTAATTCTTCGCCGCGCAAAAATCGAGTTTGATCAGTCGATTGAAATTGGAGTGATGATTGAAGTTCCATCGGCGGCGTTAGCTGCGGATCAATTCGCGAAGGAA
This sequence comes from Candidatus Zixiibacteriota bacterium, assembly GCA_022572905.1. Taxonomy (GTDB): domain Bacteria; phylum Zixibacteria; class MSB-5A5; order GN15; family JACZUZ01; genus JACZUZ01. The sequence goes on from JACZUZ010000286.1 coordinate 615, forward strand.
GCGTCGTTTCTATCTATTGGCTCCAACGACCTGGTTCAATACACCCTTGCGGTTGACCGGGATAATATGAACGTTGCGAATTTATATAGAAAATTCCATCCCACAGTTTTGAAATTAATCAAAATGACAATAGAATCCGCGAAGAGATATAACACAAGCGTAAGCGTTTGTGGAGAGATGGCCGGTGATCCTTTGGCTGTGCCACTCTTGATAGGCATGGGAATTGAATCTCTGTCTATGAGTCCGTCGAAGCTGTTTGAAAATTCCAATATGGTGTCGGTTATGTCACTTGCGGAAACACAGAAACTTGCGGACGAGGCGCTGGGTCTTGAACGCTGCCGCGATATTGAAAAACTTCTAGCTGAATTTTACATGGAAATTAAAGCGCGAATCTCGGGAGTAGTAAGTGAACGAGCCTAAGACATTTGATACTAAGACACATGTAAACGAAATTCTTGACGACTTAGACAGACAAAACGCCTTGGACCCGCAGGGGATGTACCAGAGTATATACGATTTGCCCGAACAAATTGCAGAGGCGGAAAAAATCGGCGAGGGATGGGATGTTTCAACCGATGATTTCGTTGACATCAAGAACATTGTGGTGGTGGGCATGGGCGGTTCTGCGATTGGTGGCGATTTTATGCGCTGTCTGCTCAGAGATTCGCTTCACTATCCGTTTGAAGTTGTGCGAGGTTATAGCTTACCGGAATATGTCGATGACGAATCGCTGGTGATTGTTTCGTCTTATTCGGGAAATACGGAGGAAACACTTTCTGCGGTCAAAGACGCCATCGAACGCAAAGCAATGCTGGCGGCGCTAACAACCGGCGGCGAGCTTGAAACTTTGGCGAAAAAAGAAAAAATTCCGCATACATTGCTTCCCAAGGGATTTCAGCCTCGCGCAGCGGTAGGACTCTCCACGATTCCGCTCTATAAGTTTTTGGAAAAAGTCAGGCTTGCAAAAGACGCGTCAACCCAAATCACAGAAACGATACTCAGCTTGAAAGGCACTCGCGAAAAGCTGGCTAGAGAAAGCGCTTTGTCAGAGAATCCCGCCAAGCAGGTCGCGGCGGAATTGCTCGGAAAGTTACCGTTGGTGTATTCCGGACCTGATCTTATGTCCGCGGTAGCCGTTCGGTGGCGCTGTCAGATTTCGGAGAATTCCAAAACACTTGCCTTTTCAAGCCAGTTTCCCGAAATGAATCACAATGAGTTAGTTGGTTGGACCGATCCTCCGGCCGACCTGAAAAGCAAACTGCATGCGATTCTGCTTCGCGATCCCGAAGACAATCCCAGAGTCAGTTTACGTATGGACATGTTCAAAACCCGACTTGAAAAGCTAGGGGTGTCATCAAGCGATATTTTCGCCAGTCCGGGTGTTGCGTTGGCGCGGATGTTCGAGATGATTCAGTTCGGAGATTTCGTGTCATTCTATCTGGCGGTGGCCAATTCAGTTGATCCAAGCCCGGTTGACGCGATAGAGGAGCTAAAAGCCGAGCTTGCCAAAGCATAGGCGCTTGGCGTACATTTATTCCAACTTATGATTCGATATGTAAAATCTCGTTCAAGCGCTTCGGTGGGAATCAGCCTGATTTGGTTATTCGCTTCTTTTGCTCCGGCGCTCGGTCAGGAAGATAATGCAGATACAGACAGCGTAAATCCTGATAGCGCCGAGGTCGTTGAAACTAGCGCCGCAATTATAGGCGAGATTGCCGACGAAACGGAATCCGCAAGAGTTAAATCCAAGGAAGGACGATTGTTTAGATGGGATAGACTGAACGCGTTTGTGTTCATAATTGGTTTTTGTATCATAATAATGCTCTACACCCGCCTTGCGCGTAGAGGAAAAAAATTATTCGTGCGCAAGATTCCGGGTGTTGAAGCCGTTGAGGAAGCGGTTGGACGCGCTACCGAAATGGGTCGCGCTGTTCTGTTTATCCCCGGTATACAGGAGCTTGATGACATTCAAACAATCGCAGGCGTGACAATTCTCGGGCGAGTTGCTAGAATCACCGCCGAATACGAAACACCGCTGATGGTTCCTGTGCGCTATCCTCTGATTTATGCGGGCGCTCAGGAGATGGTAAAACAATCATATATTGAAATGGGTCGTAAGGACAATTATCAGGAAGATATGGTTCGCTATGTCGCTGGCGAGCAGTTTGCATTCACCGCGCATGTGAATGGCTGGATGATGCGCGAGAAACCGGCGGCGAATATTTATATGGGGGCGTTTTTTGCGGAGTCGCTTCTTCTGGCTGAAACAGGTTATGCCGCAGGATCGATTCAGATCGCCGGCACAGCGGAAGTCGCGCAGTTGCCGTTTTTTATCGCCGCCTGTGATTACACATTGATTGGCGAAGAGCTTTACGCCGCCACAGCCTATCTCTCACAGGAACCCGAGCAACTGGGAGGACTTAAAGGACAGGATTTTGTAAAGGTATTTCTTGTCGCATCAATTCTGCTCGGGACTCTGGGAGTTACATTCTGGCCTGAAAGTTTCGGCGCCTGGCTTATCAATTTATGGGAGTCACCGTAGATGAAGCGCACATTCCCTGTCATCCTCGCCACGCTTTCAGGTTTTATCCTGGTGCTCATATTCATGTTGAACAGTGAAACGGTTCTCTTCGGAGATACGACCGTTGATGATGTGCACGGACGGCTACTGCAATGGGTAACCATTATTGGGGGATTCACATTACTTCTCGGAGTAGTTTCAATCCTACGAGTCAATTTGCGAGCTTTCCAACAGAATAAGTCCGATCGTTGGTACAAATTAGCGACAATTATTTCACTCCTGGCGATCGGTATTCCCGGCGCATTTCCTAATGAGGGGACTGAATTCGGGAAAATTGTCTATAGTTTTCTGCCGAATTGGGCTCCGATATATCTGGGAACCCAACCCGGAATAATTTATAACTGGCTGTTTGACAATATAGACGCGCCGATGATGGCGACCATGTTCGCTACTCTGGCTTTCTATATCGCTTCGGCGGCTTATCGCGCTTTTCGCGCGCGCAACACTGCGGCGACATTGATGCTTGCGTCGGCGGTCATTGTAATGTTCTGGCGGGTGCCGCTTGGCGAGGAAGTCTTGATAAGTATTTCCGATCAATTGCCGGAAATGATTAACGGTTTTCTGATGCGCGG
>JACZUZ010000287.1 GCA_022572905.1 Candidatus Zixiibacteriota bacterium
CCGCCGCAGTCGGGGCCCATTGTATTCCAAAACATGGTATGCAGGAAATGCCCGCCGAAATTAAAGCCCACCTGCCGCGACAAATGCTGAATCAGGGCGAAATCCCCGGACTCGCGCGCCGCGGCCAGAGCCGCCTCGGCTTTGTTGAGATTGGTCACATAGGTCTGATGGTGTTTGTCGTGATGAATCCGCATTGTCTTTTCATCGATATGCGGCTCAAGCGCGTCGCAGGCGTAGGGCAGATCCGGCAGTGTGTGCGCGGTCACTGTCCCGGCGCCAGTTGTTGCTGTAGTCATAGTTTATTGCCTCCAAGTAACGGTTACTCAAGCGGTCGGGCGATCCTCATATCCCGAATTCCCGCGTTTTTCAGATTACTATATAGTGAGGGGGGATGTCAAGGCGGGAGGGGATGGCGTCGATGTGGAGAGGCCGCTCTTCCGCCGGATATCTCCTAAAAACTGATGTCGTGAACAAAACTTTGGACCATCCATTTCGTATGACAAAAGACGAAGTGTGAAGGTTCACCTATAATCATGAGGTAGTTTATGTCTGGAATGATCAACACAGAGCAAGATAACCAGTCTCGCAGAATATTTCTTAAAAGTACATTAACAGGCGCTATCAGCCTGGCCGCTTTTCCTGCGCTTGCTCTGGCACAGGAACAAGATACAACGGAGTTGAGCGGCAGAGAAAAAGATCGCAAATTTAATGATAAAGGTCCGCCTCTTGATGAAGCGCTGGTCTTTGAATTCGTTCAGAAATGTCATTTTGATCTGGATATTGTCAAGAGCATGCTACCAAAAGAGCCTAATTTGCTGAATTCGTGTTGGGATTGGGGTAGTGGAGATTTTGAAACCGGTTTGGGCGGCGCTTCCCATATGGGGAATCGAGAGATAGCGCTCTATTTAATTGAGCATGGCGCAAGAACAAATATTTTCGCCGCAACAATGTTGGGGCATCTGGACATAGTGCAGGGGTTTTTAAATCGGTACCCTGATATGATCAACTGCAAAGGTCCGCATGGAATCTCTCTGATGAGACACGCTGAGAAGGGCGGCAAAGAATCCAAGGACGTTTTGGATTATTTGAAAACTTTGAGCGAGTAATTGGACGTATGTGCCCCGAGCGGTCGGTTGGAGCCTCATTTCCCGAATTTCTGCGTTTGTCAGATTACTATATGGTGGGGTCTGATTTAGAGATGCGAGGGTTGCTCTCCAAATACTATTGTGTATTATAGAATTTAGTATGCTATTGATAGGCAAACACATAGATAATGTTTCCGAGTCTGATATTTTAAGTCTTGTGGAGCAAAAGGTTTCTGAATCAGTGAATCTAGATTATAAACAAGAACTTCCCGGACGTTCAGATAAGGATAAAAAGGAACTATTAGCAGATGTTTCTTCATTCGCAAACAAGTCTGGAGGAGTAATTGTTTTTGGCATCTCTGAAAAGCGAGACACGAGTGGTAAACATACCGGCATTCCGAAAGCAGTTGTTGGCCTGAAGAATTACTCAGAAAATGAACAGCAACGAATTGAACAAACTATAACAAGCGGTCTTGAACCTAAATTGGCGAATTGCACATTTAAGAGCATCAAAGTTCGCAATAAAGTCACTTTGTTAGTTGGAATTCCAAGAAGTCTAGCGGCGCCGCACATGATAAGCTTCAACAGAAGTGGGAAATTTTTCATTCGTAACAATTCAGGAAAAGATCAGATGAACGTGGATCAGATTAGAGAGTCATTTCTACAAACGAATGAGTGGAGAAATCAAGCGAAGAGATTTAGAGAGATAAGAATTGAACAGATTCTTAAGCACGATCATGTTCCTGGTTTACGGTCTACACCTAGTCTGGTACTGCACTTGCTTCCTTTGGGTGACTCGCGAACAGACTTGAGCCTAAACAGTTTTCAGTCGTTGCTAGATACTTTATCGCCGCCTTATGTTGATTCTATGAGATCAAGGTACAATCTTGACGGTTATCTCTTATATCAAAGCTCGCCTAATCCCATTTCGTATGTACATTTCTTCAGAAACCTTGGGATAGAAGTCTTTGATTCATCGGCCGGTACATTCCAGGTGAAGTTCAAAAAAAAGATATTGATCTCGGGAATCAGAATGCAAAAGATAATATTGAGTTATTTTAGTCGTTCACTCGAGATCGTCAGAAAATTGAATGTCGAGCCACCATTTGTCCTTTTCATTTCTCTACTTGGTGTAAAGGACTGTTACCTTTGTGCAAACGCAAATCTAGTGAATTATGAAGGGGATTTAGTCACAGATCGTAGGATAGACAGAGAGAATGTCTTAGTTCCACCACTTATGCTAACGGACTGGCCGGACAAAGACCTTCATTCGTTGGAATCAACATTGGACATACTTTGGCAAGCTGCTAATTTTGAGGAAGACATTTTAAAGAAATATTGGATGCCTTCTGTAGAAAATTTCTTGAATAAACCACATTAAAATCGCGCGTAGTTAAGTGCTCTCCTTCAGAACCTAACGCCACGACTCCCACTATCATACATGAACCGCGCAGTTCGAGAATCGTGGCTTACCTGCTCACTCACTCGCTGTGAATGATTTCAACTCTAGCGACAATTCGCCCTTATCCTTACGCCAGCCCTGGACAACAGCCTGCAATCTAATAGTGTCACCCACACGAGGTTTTCTGATCGCGTCGCCGAACGAAAACTCATATTCCTGTCCGGTTTCGCTAATCACAAAATGAGTGGCGCCGTCACTATCGGATGTAACTTTTCCGTCAGCTTCAAACAATACGTCAACCAATTCCAGATTATGCAGCCTGTTTCGCGCAAGTCCTCGTACAACATCGCTGAGTGGAATCGTATCCGGTTTGTCGTAACGTATTTCAACCGCGTCGCCGGGAAGCGCCACTTTGCCGCCATCGGCTTTGCCCTTGACCATTTGTCTGATCGCCGACCTGCAGGCCGCGCATGATGTGCATCCTTTCAGCGCCAGAAACACTCGCGCAAACGGGCGGGCTTCTTGTGTTGGTGGCTTTTCACCCGCGAGCGGCGTTGAATTGAACGCCAGTACAACGAGTAACGCGGCGCTTGTTAGCGCTATCATGCGGCGTCGCGCTCTTGTTTGATTCCCTATATTACTGAATAACATTGTTAACTCCATTGTCTTGTTAGTATGTTAGTTTGCCAGGCTCTTAAACCGTTAAATATAATAGTCCGTTAGAACATAAATCCGAAACCGGAATTGATTCGTGTCACAGTGTCCCCTGAGCCGTCTTTCCAGCTTTCGACATCAGCTTTGATGGCGACTTTGTCAATTGGGAAATACGCAAGCCCCGATGTCCAGATTCTTCGGTACGCTTCCGGGATTTGCGCAAATCCGAGTGGCGCTTTGTCGTTGGTGTCGATCTGTTCGTGACGCGTGAACAAAACCAGCTTGCGCGATGATTGCGGCGCAAGTAACTTGAGCAAATCAAATCCGGCTTCGGCGTAAGCGCCGAATATTCGCTCGCCAATCGTCTCGCCTGCCACAGCGCTAAGAGCGCCCGCACGGTCAATGTCAATTCCCACCCCTTCGGCCTGAACATGAAAGCCGCCGACTTGGTAGTGCGCGTCAGCTTCAAAAAGGGAAATTCTAACTTCGCCCAACCCGGAATCATTCTGGTCGGCTCCTCCGAAATAGAATGATCCGCCGATTTGCAATGTTCCGCTCGTGTAGCCAAGCGCAGGCGAATATTCGAGGCGACCAACAATC
>JACZUZ010000007.1 GCA_022572905.1 Candidatus Zixiibacteriota bacterium
CCGTTCAAAGTATTGTTATTCGTGCTTGTGGATGGCTGGTATCTGATAATAAAGTCTCTGGTTCAATCGTTCAAGGTTGTTTAAGATATTCAATACTCTATGTGCAAAGCTTTAAGTGAGGTTAAAATATGTCACAGCAACTTGTTGTAAATATTGGTCGTGAGGCTCTTACACTAATTCTTATGGTTTCCGGACCGATGCTATTGTTTGGACTGGTTGTTGGTGTGGTAATTTCAATCTTTCAATCCGTGACTCAGATAAATGAAATGACCATGACCTTTGTACCCAAAATCGTTTCAGTAGCTGTCGCGTTGCTACTCTTTATGCCCTGGATGATTAACATGATCGTCGACTTCACTCATCGCATGTATGCGCTTATACCCACTCTTGGCGCATGACCAATACTGATTTCTAAGTCCATTTTCGAAAGACCAATCAGGAACATCTTTCCCGAAAATCGGCGCCAATTTCCCAAGAATCATTTGCATTCTCTAAGCCTTTGCTTGGACGCTCGTAACTGGCTGTCTAGCACGCGGTTACAGGGGCGCAAAATCGTTTCAACGTGGCACAGAGTTTGATTAAAGCTATGTCGAGAAGGCGAGCCATGCCCGTAAGTCACTGGCGACTTGGCGCTCCAAACGTAAACAAAACAAGGAAAACAGTTCATCGATACTCGCTCAGCGAATCTAAGTCAATACTGATATCATACTCGTGTTCGAATTTCTCTCATATGGCGTTGAAACGCTACAGCTCCTAATGCTGTCCCTGTTTCGCATTTCCGGAATGGTTCTGGCAGCGCCGGTTTTGAATCATCGCGCATTGCCCACGATGGTAAAAGTTGGGTTTGCGCTTCTTCTGGCGATTTTACTTTTACCGACACTTAGCTCGACGTCATTGAGCGCTGATTACAGTCTCATAGATCTGCTGGCGCTGGGTAGCAAAGAAGCCCTGGTGGGTGTGATAATCGGATTCTTTATGCGCATGGTGTTTTTCGCCGCGCAGATGGCTGGTTCGCTTGTGGGATTGCAGAGTGGCCTGTCGGTTGCCAATATAATCGATCCATTCTCATCGCAAGAAGTAAATGTGATCGGCGAGTTTTGGCTGTTGGTCGCTGGAGTAATATTTCTCGCTATCGATGGACACCACGCTGTTATCTCAGCGGTTGCCAACAGCTTTCATGTGGTCCCGATTGGCGCTGTTTCATTCGACGGAGTAATAGGGTCATCTCTGATGAAAATATCGGGAATGATGTTCTCGATGGCGCTAAAATTTGCGGCGCCGGTGATGATGACTGTTTTCCTAGTGGATGTGTCAATGGGTATTTTGGCTCGCACAGTTCCACAGATGAACATCTTCGTAATTGGTATTCCGGTGAAAATTGCCGTCTCGCTTACCATGGTGGCTGTGTCGCTACCTCTTTTCACATGGGCGCTGACCAACATGGTTGGCTATCTGGAACGAAAACTAGATCCGCTCGTCGGTTCTTTAGCCACCGGATAACTCCCATCAGGAATCAAAGACATTAAGTAAGCGCTTAAGAAAACATAAGAAAACTATGAGAAATATCTAAGAAACTACGATGCCTCCCGAAAGTTCACAGGAAAAAACAGAGCAAGCAACTCCGCATCGCCTGCAAAAGGCGCTGGAAGAGGGCAAAGTCTCTAAATCGGTTGAGCTGAGTTCAGCTTTGATAATTGGATTCGGCTTTCTGGTCATTTTTGTTCTTGGTCCGCAAGTGGTTTCCAATTCAATCAAACTGATGCGCTACGTATTTAGTCAGGCGCCATTGATGACAATGTCTTCAAGTTCGGTAGTCGGATTCTTCAGAGAAAATCTGCTCTCGTTTTTCGTAACGATTGGGCCGTTTCTGGCTTTGATGACAGTGATTGGAGTTTTGGTCAATGTCGCGCAAATCGGGTTCCGCATTTCAACCAAACCGCTGGAACCAGATCCAAGTCGAATGAGTCCGCTAAAAGGATTCAAGCGACTTTTTAGTACAAGGACTTTAGTCAGCGCTGCTCGGGATTCACTGAAAGTGACCTTGATCTTAACTCTAGCCTGGTGGATTATCAGTTCAGACGTTCAATCGTTTCTATCACTTGCTGGTGTTTCGACGCAAGAGTTTGCGCGTAGCTTCGGGATATTTTCGCTCCTCCTGGCGCTGAAAATGTCCGCCGCACTGCTCTTGTTGGGATTTCTGGATTTCGCATATCAGAAATATGATTACAAAAAGGGCCTGCGCATGACTCACCAGGAGGTCAGGGACGAAAGCAAAGACACCGACGGGAATCCTGTTTCGAAAAGTCGTGTGCGCCAGGTTCAAAAGGAAATGGCGCGCAAGCGCATGATGAGCGAAGTGGCCACGGCTGATGTTGTGGTTACGAATCCTACATCTGTTGCGGTTGCGCTTAAGTATGATCGCGAAACAATGGATTCTCCGATTGTAGTCGCCAAAGGTAAGCGCTTAATCGCAGATAAGATCAAAGAACTGGCAAGAGCGGCCGGTGTTCCCATCGTGGAAAATAAACCGCTGGCGCGTTCGCTCTATAAGCTTTGTGATGTTGGCGCTTCTGTGCCCGAGAAACTCTACAAGGCCGCCGCTGAGGTTCTGGCTTATGTCTATCGCCTGAAAGGCCAGGAAGCCTAAAGAAAAAAAGCTATGAGTCAGACAACAAATACATCGCCCACGATGCTGGATAGTCTAATGAAACGCTCAGACCTGCTCCTGGCGCTTGGAGTAGTGTGTATACTTGTTGTGCTGGTTATTCCGATGCCGGTGTGGTTGATGGATTTCGCGCTGGCTTTCAATATAACTTTCTCGCTGATAATTCTTCTCTCGACACTCTACGTCCGCAAAGCGCTGGATCTTTCCATATTTCCCGGCATGCTGCTTTTGATAACACTCATGCGACTCGCTCTTAATGTCGCCACCACCAGACTGATTCTAAGCGAAGCGTATGCCGGCGATGTAATCAATTCGTTCGGACAATTTGTGGTTGGCGGAAATTATGTAGTCGGATTCATCGTTTTCGCAATTCTGGTGATCATTCAATTTGTAGTTATCACCAAGGGCGCTGGAAGAATTTCCGAAGTCGCCGCGCGATTCACTCTGGACGCAATGCCCGGCAAACAGATGGCGATTGACGCCGATCTGAACGCAGGCCTCATTACAGACACCGAAGCTCGCTCACGTCGCGCAAAGATAGCCGAAGAAGCGGATTTTTATGGAGCCATGGACGGCGCCTCGAAGTTTGTGCGCGGTGACGCTATCGCCGGAATTTTGATAACTCTGATCAATATTGTCGGCGGATTTATAATCGGCGTCGCCATGAATGATATGTCGATGACCGAAGCTTTGCGCACTTACACTCTTCTCTCCGTCGGAGACGGGCTGGTTACTCAGATCCCCGCTCTGATCGTTTCGGTCGCGGCTGGCCTAATAGTTACTCGCGCGGATTCTGATGGCAACATGGGCAGCGATTTAGTTCGTCAGTTGACCGGCCAGCCCAGCGCCATACTGGTCGCGGGCGGCATGCTGATTGTGTTCGGCATTGTGCCGGGCATGCCGACTCTGACATTCTTCGCGCTCGGTAGCGTCGTCGGGGCTATTGGATATATGGCGCGCCAGGATCAGGAGAAAAAAGCTCTTGCGGAAGCCGCAGCTTCAGAAGAAGTAACCAAAGCGCCGGAAGAAAAAACAGAAGACCTGCTCAAGGTTGATCCACTGGAAATTGAAATAGGCGCAGGTCTAATTCCAATGGTTGACAGCGCCCAGGGCGGAGACTTGCTCCAGCGCGTTTCAACCGTGCGCCGCGAACTGGCTATTGAACTGGGAATCATTATTCCGCCCGTCCGCATTAGAGATAATGTAGAGCTTGATCCAAACGTATATCGAGTCAAGTTAAACGGCGTCAAGGTTGGTCTGTTCGAGTTGATGAACGACCACCTTCTTGCCATCAACCCGGGCGCCATTGACGAAAGCATAGAAGGTTTTTCAACTATTGAACCTGCGTTCGGGCTTAAAGCCACGTGGACAATACCTAATCTCAAGGAAACCGCCGAAGCGCGCGGATACACGGTCGTAGAGCCTTCAGCCGTGCTGGCTACACATCTGACCGAGATTATTCGCACAAATGCGGCGGAATTACTAACTCGTCAGGACGTCGCCGGATTAATTGACACACTAAAAGAGGATGCGCCGGCTCTTGTCGAAGAGTCTGTTCCGACAGTTGTCACAATCGCGCTATTTCATCGCGTGTTGCAGTCGCTTCTCCGTGAACGAATTCCAATACGCGATCTAGGTTTGATTCTCGAAACAGTTTCAGATTATGCCAGCGCAACGAAGGAGCCGGAAGTGCTGGCTGAATACGCCAGAATGACTCTCAAGCGCAGGATAACTGAACTCTATAGATCGCCAGATAGCTCGATAAATGTATTCACAGTTGACCCGGCCGTTGAACAAGCCATAGCTGAATCAATCCAGAATTCACGACAGGGCTTGATTATGGCCCTCGCTCCAGAGGTGATGGAGCGTCTCATCAAATCTGTAAATGAAGAAGCGCAAAAGCTGACTAACTCAGGCTTCACTCCGATTTGTCTCTGCTCGCCCAATGTCAGATTAGCTTTAAGAAAAGTAATAGAAACGTCAAATCCTCAGGTCGTTGTCTTGAGTTTCAACGAACTGGTTTCAGATGTGGAAGTAATCGCTAAAGGTATAGTGAGGTTAACAGATGATAATTAAATCATTCCTGGCGGATAGTATCGCCGATGCCCTAAAAATGATCCGATCCGATCTGGGCGGTAAAGCTGTTGTCTTAAAAACTCGCGCGCTGTCTGCGCATGAGAGTGGACAGGGGCGTAGAATGGTCGAAATAACAGCATGTCTAGACAACCCGACCGTTGGCGCCGTTGGATCTCTCGACCGAGAGCGCGTTTCGGGTATGTCCAATGCCTCTCAAAAAGTTCCGGGCGCTGTTGAAAAACGGTCTATGGCTCCAAGAATAAAGGATGACACTCGGATGATTCCCGGGAAGGTTGCGGGGGGCGACGATGTCAGAACTCTAACGAAAAGTCAGAAACTTGTGCTTAAGCGAGGCCCCGAGGTAGTCGAGAACTTAGCCGATAGGCCTATCGATAAGCCATTCGAAAAACCAGTCGTAGATCACATCGAAGAGATGGCGGATGAAACTGAAGAAAAAACGATTCAGACTGCGCAAATGGAAAAGATAAGCTCCGCAACTGAAACAAAAGAGTTCATCCTCAGGCTTGAAGATAAGCTGGATAAGATTCTCTGCGCCCAGGGCGCTCCCAAGCTTGTAGCAGACTTTTCGGACGAAGCGGCGATCATTCAGAACATCCTTGTCAAAGCCGATATCCCCGATTTCTCAACCAGGCGTCTGATGATCAGACTCCTTGAGCGCTCCCGATTACAACCTGACACACCAATGCGTGAATTGGCGGAGAGAATGATGGTCGAGGAGTTCGCCGAGGGCTCATTGCCCGGTCTCGATTTATCTCCAAACTCAACGGTTCTCTTTATCGGACCGGTGGGAAGCGGGAAGACATCCTCTTTGGGGAAAATGTGCGTTGATTTGCTTTTCCACAAAAAGCAGAAAGTGACAATTGCAACTCTCGACGATTTCAAAGTGGCCGCCACAGAGGAAATTGCGGGCTATGCTGAAGCGCTCGGAGCAAACATTACATACCTCGAAAACATTAACGATGACGCAGATAATTATAAAAGAGCAGAGCGAGATGACATTCTCCTGGTCGATACGCATTCGAATATCACTGATCAGAGTCAATACAACAAACTACTGGAAAACTCGCAGTCCCTTAAGCCGGATGTAACACTTCTGACAATTTCAGCGTTGACTCGCAGTATCGATGTATTGCGACTTATTCGACGCCTCGAACCTTTCCGTCCCACGCATCTGCTTTTAACGCATGCTGATTTGACCGCCACATTTGGCGGACTCTATGCGGCCATGCAAGTGACCGGATTGAAATTAATGGGCGTCACAAACAGCCCAGGCGCTGTCGGTGGCATTAACACTCCCGACCCGGCGGAAATGGCTCGCAGAATTTTTCATGGAGCGGTTATTAATGAGAACTAGCGCTCCCATACTCAATCACCCGGACGCCGCCGACATGATTACTGGCAAGCCATTTATTGTGTCAATTCTTTCAGGCAAAGGAGGAGTTGGTAAATCAACTGTTGCCTTGAATCTGGCTTGCGCTCTGGGGCATTCCGAACTGCGAACATTGCTTATTGATTTGGATTGGAGCTTAGGCTCGCTCCACATTCTCGCAAATGTTGCTCCTGAATTCTCTGTGAACGACGTCATCAGAGAGAAAGCGTTTGTTAAAGACGTAGCCATTCCGTTGACCGCGAACGTAAGTCTTCTGGCGTCTGCTTCCGCGACCGGCGACAGCGCCGCCCCGGAGCCAATCGAGCTTGCGAGATTCATGGAAACTGCCCGTGAAACTCTTAGCGGCTACAAGGTGATAGTCATTGACACGCCTTGCGAGCTGAGTGAGTCTCTTGGCGTAATCGCGCATACGTCCGACCTGCCAATTCTTGTTCTCAATCCTGAGATTACAGCAATTACAGCTTGCTACGGGATGTACAAATTTCTCGTTACTCTGAATAAAACATTTACCGGAGCGACGCTTCTAAACTGCGCTTCCAGCGTTAGCGAGGCCAATGACATCGCTCAACGCTTTGAAACTATGACTTCCAGATTTCTGGGACGAACTCCAATCAATATCGGAAGCGTCCCGCTTGATCTCTTGATAAAGAATTCTGTGGCGCGCCAGACTCCGGTAGTCGTTAGACATCCCTCAGCGAAATCGTCAGTCCAGTTCAACGTCATAGCGGGGCGCATAATCAATTTGCTGTTCAAAAATCATACAAGCCCGAGACTAAATGAAATTGAAACAAGAAATTCTAACTACGAAACACTACAAGCCGATATTAAGGGGTAGCGGAAGAATGACTACTGTTCAAACAAAGAATGCAAGCGACCGCAAAAACAACCCATACGCGGAAACGAATGATTCAGGCGCCAAGCTTGTGCGAGAGGAAGTTGTCAGTGGAAACAGCAACTGGCAAAAAGCTCAGGAGGATGAATTGAAGCACGAAAACAATCAAGCGCCAGAAAGTCCGACTCAAGTGACGAACGTTGAAGAACTTCTCGCGGACGCTGGTATTCTGGCCGCCAAACCTCGCCGTGAGCGTCGCTCAGCGTTGGCGTCTCTGGAATGGGCTCGATACAGACGGACTAAAGCTCCTGAAGCAAGACAGAATCTGCTGAATATCTATCTGCCGTTGGTAAGAAGTGTTGCAGGTAGAATGGCAATGGGCTTTCCGCGTTCGGTGGACCTGCACGACTTAATAAACACTGGCGTAATTGGATTGATTGAAGCGTTCGCGAATTTCGATCCGGATCGTGGTGTGAAGTTTGAGACTTACGCAGTTCCGCGCATTCGGGGCGCTATTCTTGACGAACTTCGCGCATTGGATTGGGCGCCGCGCTCAACTCGCGCAAAGGCTCGCAATATCGACAAAGCGATAAACGCTCTTGAAAATGACTTTGGTCGTCCCCCGACTAATGATGAATTGGCCAAGAGACTGGAATACTCGGTGGAAGAGCTCTTAGCCGCCCAGGATGATGTCAGTAGCGCAACTATTCTGTCGCTTGATGAAGTGATATATGGCGATGATGATAATCGCCAGGTTCCGAGAATTGAAGCGGTGGAAGACCCTCAGGGTTCATCGGTTTTGAACTCCCTCATGAAAGATGAGGTAAGAGCGTTTTTGAGAATGGCGATCGGTCAGCTTACCGAACAGGAAAAGCTGGTGGTCGCGCTCTACTATTTTGAAGAGCTGACTCTCAAGGAAATCGGTGAGGTAATGAAAATATCTGAATCGCGAGTTTCGCAGATTCATACTAAGTCGGTAAGCAAATTACGAGCGCTAATAAAGGAGCGCTTTGGACCACATCCGGAAAGCTAGAACAATATATCTGGAACATAGTGGTCGGATGTGCGCGGGAGTTTAGAGATGATTGGTTCGGAATCATTAGGGAGTCTTTCAAGAACTCATGGAGATGAACGCCTCATGAGGATACAGAAGAGCGCTCCCGATGGAAAGAATAAGAAATTTGAAAAACTTCTCAAAGATGAATCTGACAATGACGGAAAACAAGAGCCGGACAAGCAGGAAGACACATATCAATCCATAAAAGATATCGAACAGAAAGAGAAACTAACGGATCAGGAAGTAATTAAGAACTCTGAAAGACAGAAAAATATAACTCCCCCTTCCGAGGAGGTGGAGAAGACGCAAGACACGAAGTCAGGCGACGGAACCGAACACATCGATTTAAAAGCCTGAAAGCATAGGAAGGACGTAAAAGAAATGGAATTCAATGAAGAAAGATTAATCGAGGCAGGGCTAAATTTCATCGCCTATGTCGCGGCGGCAGGGGCTATCGGTCTTGTCTACACGATGTTTTCGGGGAAGCGAAAAAAACTTTCGACAGTGAACGCCGCGCCTGTTGCATTTACTCCAGCTCTTCCGGGCGAGTCAGGTCGTGCCGGGTTCAAATTTGGGGCGGATATGTCTTTAGATCATCGCTTGAGCGGAGTGAGTCCCAGTGATATCAAAAGTGAATCCTACTCCGGGCGCCAAATGCGAAGAGCTAACTCGGTTGAGTCTACCGACTCGGTGCAATCGCGCTTTTCTCGCAATAGACGCGAAGTAATCGAACTGGCGCGAAAAATGTTGGAGTCCGGCGAATCCGCAAGTAGAGTGTCTGATCTTCTTCCCCTTTCCGAATCCGAATTGAGTATGGCAACAATTGCTGCGCGCGGAAACGCTGCCTAAACGTAGGCAAACCGAGATAATTGGCGGTGAATCAAGAAAGCACGTAACGAGAAAGCATTAATATGAAGTCAGCGTTTTTTAATACGATAGTTGAATGCCCCGTTTGCAGGAATGAGCACTCATTTGAAACCATTCGGGTGGGCGCCTATGTCGAATCCGGTAGGGACACCGATTTTTGCCCAACTGGTGTTAAGTGGCGGTTTGCAGAACTACAAGGATACAATCCGCTGGTTTATTTTGTGGCGACATGTCCGACCTGTCTCTATAGCCGCGAATTCAACAATTCATTTAGGAACTGGAAAAAGGACAACACATTTCGAACATACAGAGTCAAGAAGATTCGCGAAAAACATCTGCAGGAGTTATCAGACGATAATTCAATGCTCAAAAGAGTAAGTGGAGCGATTGACATGGAAAACGCTCCGAATGAAAGCGCGGTTATGAAGTTGCTTCTGGCAATTTTCGACGAGTCCCTCTCGGAGCATGTGTCTGCTCTTGACCTTGCGAGATGGTATTTACGAATCGGCTGGATTTACAGGGAGATGGATGGGGGAGCCGACGGGTCTTCCAATATTCTCGGCCAAACGGTGGCAAAAGCAGGCGCTTCGCTCGGAAATTCCCTGAGAACTTTCAACGCCTGGAAGGACAGCTCTGACGTTTACACTGATACTCTTAAGAAAGCGATGAAATCACTGGATGTCGTATCGCACATATCCAGGCTTGTCGAAATGAATGAGTCTCTTCTCAAACTACAGATGAGCGCTGAGGAAATTCTCCATGATCAGGGAGGAGTAATTAAGGCGATGGGCGACGATCAGTGCGGCGGATCCCAGCTTACTTCTAACACTTCCATTGGCGGCCATAATAGTTTGTTTGAGTTCATCATGAGTCTCAAACATGAGTGGCAAGACGCTCCGGCGAATGAACGCGAAGCTCTTCTCACGGCCATTCATTATTACAAACTAGCATTTGAAGGAGGTAAAGAGGTTTCGAAAGGAAACCAGCAAACACAAGTCTGTTATCTGATCGCTGAGTTGTCACGCAGGGTTGGTCTGTATGATCAGGCCAGGGAGTATTTTCATGGCGCCATCAAATCCGGTCAGCAGTTGATCCACGAAATGCGCGGAGATAAATCCAGGACTGCGTTAGCTCGAAAGATTCTTGAGCTCGCGATGGAGCAGAACCAGCTAACTCGTGAAATGGTGGCGGAACTGGCGGTTGAATAATAAGAAAAGTAAAATATTGATGCGGTAAGTAAACGTATGATAATTGGAGAATTCGAAAATGTTAAAAAGTTCCAGACTTAAATTCGTGACTGAAATCGAAACTGACCAGAAAGAGCTAAAAGCTGAATCTCCTTTCAAGCTTCACACAGAAGAGCGTAGAAAGTTCATACGCCTTGAAGTGGAAGAGTCACTTGTCTTTGATGTGTTAAAGCATTACAATTGCGCCCTCAGTCCACAAGGAACGGATGAAACCCGGTCCGGCGTAACGCTTAACCTGAGCGAGGGTGGAATGTTAATCGACACAACAGAGCCAGCCGCGGAGGGCTCGATAATAGCCATTACCCTAACCTTGCAACAGGAGATAAGAGTCGGCGATATTCTTGCGCGAGTGAAGCGCCTCGATAGTACCGTTGGAACACCATTGATGGGGATCGAATTTGTGGGCAGGGATAATCTTTCTGACTGTCTTTCAACCGCTGAGCTGGAGCTTCTGGATCCACGTTACAATAGGTTTGAAAAGCAAGTGAATAAGGTATTAGCGAATTATGTCAAAAGGTAATCACTTATTCGCAATAACGCACGGTGTCCTCAAAAGACTGGTGATATTCGCCTCTCTTTTTGCGCTTCTCTCGGTTAAGTCCGTTGTGCCGCGTGAGTCGGCGCTTGCGTTGGCGCACATTGACCCCGCGACGTCGATTTTTGGAACCGTTAATCTTGAGAATAAGTTACTTGACAGACTATCGGGAGTGCGCGGACTCAGAGTTGTTATAGTTCCTGATTCCCAATGGAAATCCGAGGCGATATCGACGGAATTTTTTGATATCGATTCGGTAGTCTCATTTGGCTCTATGCATGGAGCCAGATTTGTGATTGACATTTCCGATATTGAGTCCGGAATAGAGGTGAAAAAGGGGCTATCAATTCCGCTCTTGTTCTCTCGATATAGCGCTGTCGGAAAAATTTGCGGATTTATAAGGATAGTGGACGTCAAGAAGCGTCGTCTTGTTGCGAATGAAGATTTCTGTGTCGAAAAAAAAGGAAAATCAAACTGGCAACCTCTGGAAGATAATCCATACACAAGTGACCTGCATATTTCCGCGGCGGAAAAGCCCCGACTCTATGAGGACCTCGAGTGGAAAACAGCGGATTGGTTGTCAAAGACATTTTTAAAAAGAACAAGCTTGCGATGAACACAAATTTGGATCACAACGAAGACTTTCTGGACAAAGATTTCTCACGCGAAGAATCATCCTTGCCTGACCATACGGTCGGCTCCGACCCAAAAGACGGAAACGACCCATCCGGAACGTCTGCTGAAAGTCCCAGGCAAGTCCTTACAAACGGAGGAGAGGGGCTTGATTGCAAAGGTCCTGAATCAATCGAAACCGAATCGAGACGCGCTGAAGCGATAGCCGACGCGCAAATGGCTCTTAAGCTGGCCGCTAAACTAAAGTTGATGTCAATCAATGTCGCTGTAGAGGCGGCCAAGCGAAAAGGCGATCCGTACCAGATGAGAGAAATTAAAAAATCAATTGGCGTTTTGGCTAATCGGGCGATGAAAGCCTCCAATCAGATGGATGATTTCATCGCGTCCTGCCGGGGCGAGGAAAGCGTCTCCGGCTCCGAAAAAAGCGATTACTTGCAGGCCGTGGAGTTGAGCAAAGAGTTGCGTTCAATTCTTTCTCGAACTCAGAGCGCTCTTGCGGCGATCGATAGTACTGAGGGTAATACGCGAGGGCTATTTGGTCCCGCCAGATAGTGTGAGTTGGTTATGTCCAATCTGAAGGAAATCGACGGCTTAACGCAATTACATGAGATTGCGCAATCGCTCGGTCGCCCCCTGCGGGGTTTGATCATTGATGATGAAGCGAATGTAGCGGAAACCTTCCGCACGGTTTGTGAGATTTCCGAGGATTTGAACGTAGATATTGCCGCAAGTTCCGCGGAGGCTCTTCGAGCTTTGAATTTGCGGGAATATGATTTCGCAACAGTCGATATTGTCATGCCAGAAGTGTCAGGTCTGGAAACTATCCGCATAATTCGGGATCGCTTTCCAAAAGTCTCGATTCTGGTTATTACTGGAAACGCAACCGAGAAACTAAAAAGGGAAGCATGCTCTGAAGGCATCTTGAGGCTTCTGGAAAAGCCGCTTGAGATCGCTGAATTCCTTGGAGCGCTGGGAGAATCCCTGAAGACAGAGTTTCGCAAGGAGTAGAACGGGCGGAGTTTGTCTTAGCAGGTTTGCGACTCAGCTTGAGCCGCAAAGTAAAGTTGTCGCGATCGTTTCTCATTGAAACAGCCATGGTGAATATTTGCGTATTTTATCCGATCTAGATACTAATGGATTCGTCATAATATATGACATCTGATAAAGATCATAAAACAGCGTCGAATGGAGAATGAGTGTGTCCCTGCCAGGTAGCGTTTCTGTACTCGTGGTTGATGACGAAGAATTAATGCGTCAACTGCTCAAAAAGATTCTTGAACGTGAAGGCTATACCGTTCAGGAGGCAGATTCCGTAGCCGAGGCGAAGGATTTGCTATCAGGCAACGACTTTGATGTTATTGTCTCCGACATCAAAATGCCCGACGAGGATGGATTTTCTCTCTTGAAGTATGTCAAAGAGAATTATCCCGATATCGGCGTGGCCCTCATAACGGGTCACGGCGACACCTATTCGGTTAAAGACGCCATGTTATTGGGGGCGGATGAATATGTCGCCAAGCCCTTTAAGAGCTATGAAATTGCGTTGGTGGTTGAGAGAATGTACTGGCGGTCCGTTTCAAAAGCCAGAATGGAAAAATCAGGCGCATAGAAAGCGAAAAATAGTTCAATTATGACCACGTCAGCAAATTCGACATCATCAGATACGACGCAAAGAAAAGCGCGCGTCCTGGTTAAAATTTCCGGTGATCGGTTAAAAGCCTCGGTTCGACTTGCAACACATGAATCCGATGACGAACCGTACACCACGCAGGAAATAATGAACGCCCTGACGGCGGAGGGTGTCAAGGAAGGGATTGACCTCGAAGCTATAGAAGCGCTCGCAAACGGCAAGAAGACGGAAGAATTTATAGATGTGGCTTTTGGCGATCCTCCAGTTGCTGGCGCAGACGCCGCTTTAGAATATCTTTTTGATCTTACTCCCGATCATAGCCCTAAAACGGACTCAAAGGGACGCATTGATTATCGCGAAGTGAGCTTCGTACAGGGAGCCAAGACAGGGCAGGAGCTAGTTCGATTGATATTTCCGACAGAGGGAACGCCCGGTATAGGCGTGGACGGACGACCCGTTTCCGCTTCAAAAGGCAAAGAGAAGAAACTGCCAATAGGCAAGAACACCAGGATTTCCGATGACGGCGCAACTCTCCTTGCTACCGTGGACGGAGCGCTTGCGTACACAAAGAAGGATGTGTCAGTACGTGATGTCATCACTATTTCTGGCAATGTAGATTCCAACACGGGGAACATAACTTCCCCCGGATCCGTCAAAGTCTCCGGCGATGTTTGCGGCGGATTCAAAGTAACTGCAGACGGCGACATAGAAATCTCGGGAGGTGTTGAAGACGCAGAGGTAACGGCCAAGGGCAATATATTCGTCAAGCGTGGTTTCGTGGGAAGGGGCGATGGAATTATTAGAGCTGAGGGTAACGTAACCATTCAACATGTAGAGAATCAGAAGATTGTCGCTGGAGACAGTGTTATTGTCGGTGGAGATTTGCTAAACGCCCGTGTTGAAGCTGGAGACCGTGTTACCCTCAAGACCAAGACCGGTTCAATCTACGGTGGCGAAATCCGAGCGGAAAACGAAATCAGGGCCGCCGTACTGGGCTCTGAAGTCTGGTCTACCACAAAGCTGAAAGTGGCTATGAGCTCTGATCTCAGCGAAAAGATATTAGAGATCAAGTCAGAAATCAAACGTATGGAAAATGATCAAGAACGAGTTCAGGAAGGCGTTTTCCAACTGCTTCAGCTTCAAATCGAAGGTCGTCTGGGAGAGGATAAAAAAGTTGCCCTAAAGAAGCTTCGCAACTATCAGCGTGAAATGCCTGAGAACATTAAAGAGCTCGAAGAGAAAAAAGCTGAGCTTGAAGAGCGAATGGCCCAGGACCTGGAAGCTCGCATTATTGCTACAGAAAAAGTCTATCCGGGAGTTGTCTGCCACTTCGGTGTCGCCTACCTCGAGATCAGAGCCGAACGTGATGCGGTGATCTTTTCCTCTGTCGGTGGTCGCGTCCTCATGGACGATTACGACCCCAAGAAAGACATGAATAAAAAGTAAAACCGATTTTCTTCCCCCAATTCCCCAAATCTTTCCCAACGGTAAATTCTTCCATTGCTTCCTAGCTCTGCGGACGTCGATTCATCATGATTGACAGCGCATTTGGTTAAGG
>JACZUZ010000288.1 GCA_022572905.1 Candidatus Zixiibacteriota bacterium
CACCCGAACAGCTTTTCTTGATTATCTGGATTCCATTGGTTGTGACGTCGCTATTTCAAACCGAAGCGTAGTTTCGGAGGAGCCGAGGGGGACGATCAAGTTAAGCGGCGCGCAATTAAAAGGACGCAAAATATCTGGACAGTCAACAGCGAGCCTGATTGACGAGATACCGATAATCGCTGTAATAGCTTGTTTTGCTAACAGTACAACTGTTATCAGAGACGCCGCGGAATTGCGTGTAAAGGAATCTGACCGGATTGAATCTATCGCTAAGAATTTGCGCAAGATGGGCGCTAAAGTTGGAGTCCTGGAAGACGGCATGGTAATTGAAACCGAGGGTGAGCTCCAGCCAGCGGATTTTGAAAGTTTTGGCGATCATCGTATCGCCATGGCGATGTCCGTAGCGTCTCTTTTTCTTCCTGGGAATTCAACACTGGATAATGAAAGTTGCATCAATGTTAGCTGTCCCGGATTCTACGACTATCTCGGTCAAATCAAGGCTCACTAATTCTGTAAGAGACGAATTGATGGAACACTATAAATTCGCCTTGATTGGTCGTAATATTGGCTATTCTCTTTCTCCGGAGATTTTCAAATGCGTTTACGATATCGAAAACGTAAGTGGAGAGTTTGAAACGATTGATTGCGGACAGGAGGAACTGCCCGCCATGCTCAAAGAAATGAAAGAACGCGGTTTTCGGGCGGCGAGTGTTACGATTCCTCACAAGGAAGCCATAATACCCCACTTGGATGAAGTTGATAACACAGCCAGAGCGATTCGTTCAGTGAATTCAGTTAAGTTCAACTCCGATTTGATTGAAGGATTCAATACAGATGTTTACGGTTTTAGCGAGCCTCTTAAACCTTACGCAACCCAGCTTAAAGGTAAAAATGTTGTGGCGCTGGGCGCCGGTGGCGCCGCGCGGGCTATCGCTTATGGATTGGCCGCTAATTTTGAAGTCGGCTCAATAACGCTGCTCAACCGAACAGCTTCTCGTCTTGAGGCGGCGACGGCGGCGATTCGAGAAGCGTTGCCGGGGATTGATTTGACTGCGCATGAATGGAGTCCAAAGCAACGATTGTCTGAGGTTCTTGAAGCGCTACCAAATCAAAACGACTTTCCGGCTTTAATTGTTAATTGCACGCCTGTTGGCGGACCCAATATCCAAGATGTGGGAGATTTTGATCCGCTTAACGGTATGCCATCAAGTGTGATCTATTATGACCTCAGTTATAACAAAGCCAACCCTCTTGTTAAAAAAGCAAAACTTGCGGGACATGTAGTCATAGATGGTTTACCGATGCTAATTCATCAGGCTCTGCGAAGTTATTATCTTTGGACTGGACGCTCAATTGATTTTGACGCCGTGCTAAATTCCTTGAAGCCATAAATGCCCAGACAGAAAAGAGACATTTTCCTGACCGGTATCTCAGGTTCCGGCAAGAGTTCGGTGGGGCGAAATTTGGCGCGAATATTGAACGCAAACTTTTATGACCTGGACTCTGTGATCGAGTCAAATCAAAATATGAGTGTTATCGAGATTTTTCTAAAGCGCGGAGAAAGACATTTCAGGAAAGTAGAGCGAACAACACTTCAAAAGCTAATTAAGAAAAACACGACAGCAACAACGGGAGTCCGCGTTATTGCACTGGGCGGAGGGACCCTTGTTTCCGCCGAAAATCGAAAACTTGTAAATGGGTGTGGCGCGCTGGTGTATTTGAAGATTTCCTGCGCCGATGCAGCCAAACGACTCTCCCACACACGAAATCGTCCGCTTCTAATGAAAAACTCCGGTGAACCTCTTTCACAGAACGCTATCACCCAACGTTTGCGAGGACAGTTGAGAGCAAGACTGTCGCACTACCAAGAGGCGGGTCTAAGAATTTCTACTTCGAAAAAATCGACGCTAAAGATCGCCAAAGAGATAATTCGTCGTCTTGGTTTTGCGAAATGATTGTTAAAGCCCTTTTAAAATACGAATGAGACTCTAAGTAAGATGAAATCTAAAATGAAGCCTTTTTCGATCAATGTGGGCCGCGGTAATAAAACTTACCCGGTATTCGAAACATCTTTAACGCATTTGAGCAAGGACGTATCTCGTTTTGTTAAAGGTATTTCAAGTCTGTTCTGTGTTGTTGACGCGAATGTATTTTCTCTTTACAAGCCACGGATCGACGAATTGTTAAAAAAGATTTCAAAGTCACATCGTTTAATCGTAATTCCGTCCGGAGAGAGAACAAAGAGCCAGAAGAGTCTTGACAGGCTTGTAGGCTATTTTTTATCTGAGGGGATAGATAGAAATTCATTTGTTATGGCAATCGGCGGAGGTGTGACGACAGATATCGTCGGTTTCGCGTCATCTATTACATTGCGGGGCATAAGCTGGGGCGCGATTCCCACTACTTTACTGGGCATGCTGGACGCGGCGATAGGCGCCAAAACCGGTATCAATAGCGTGTATGGAAAAAATTTGATCGGAAACCTCTGTCGTCCTAAATTTGTTGCCGTCGCTCCGGAGTTTGTGTTAACTCAATCCAGAGCGCAATTTTTGAGCGGAGCGGCCGAAGCAGTCAAGAGTTATGGAATATCGGGCGACCCTTCACCGGTAGAATTGATTCAAATCCTGGATAATCCGACTCGCGTTGATCCTGGTGTAATAAGAGGAGTAATTTTCAAATGCGCGCGTATGAAGTCCCGGGTGGTAAGCGCCGATGAACGTGAAAAGGGAGAGAGAGAGGCCTTGAATTTCGGACATACCATAGGCCACGCGATAGAGTCGTCTATGAATTACCGGGGTATCACTCATGGAAGGGCGGTTGCAGCGGGAATGATAGGGGCCATTTATTTATCAGAAAAATATAGTAGAGCGAAAAAGGGCGAGTACGCCGAACTCCTGGCCCTGGCGAGAGAAATCGCTTCGAGCGGACGAAGGATAGAGACAATCAAAGACATCGTAATAAGCGCTCTGGCTTCGGACAAAAAAAATCGCAGCGGAAAAAATAGATTTGTCCTGTTGAAGGGTATTGGCAAACCGTATATTACGGTTGTTTCCGGCAAACGTGATATTGACAGAGCTGTTGAAATTAGTCTCGTGGCGCTAAACGTGAAGTAATATTGCAAATAGAATTACAGATAGAATTTCTGACCGAAATCGAGAAAACATGAAGAAGATCAATATAATAAATGGCCCCAACCTGAACCTTTTAGGAAAACGCCAGCCCGAAATATACGGGTCAATGTCCCTGTCGGAAATCGACGACAGTATTAAGTCTCTTGCAAAAAAGCTGAAACTTGAGGTAAGTTTCTTTCAGTCCAACAGCGAGGGCGCCATCATAGATCATATTCAAAGTCTCGAGGGCAATACAAATGGGGTGATTATAAATCCTGCTGGCCTTACCCATACCAGCGTAGCCCTGCGCGACTCGCTATTTTGCCTCAATATTCCGATAGTGGAAGTCCATCTTTCAAATATCTACGCCCGGGAAGAATTTCGCAGAAAATCGCTGATTGCGGGCGTATGTGTTGGCCAGATTACAGGGCTTGGCGCTGATGGATACAAATACGCTCTCGAAACTCTTTCTCGTTTGATTACTTAATTGAAGCCATCAAAATTTTTCGACCTCTATCATTGCCTAATCGTTTCCCTCAGCTTGTCAGAATGAGGGAATACGCGCTTATTCATGTGCATGCCGCAACTCGTGGCTCGTG
>JACZUZ010000289.1 GCA_022572905.1 Candidatus Zixiibacteriota bacterium
CCTTGCGGCAGGGGAGGACACTCTATTGGGGTTCACTCTAACGCCGCCGGCCGGAATTCTGCCCGGTGAGATCGATACGGTAAAAATTTCCGCCTCGTCGTATACGTCAGGTATTAGCGCGGTCTCAGCGAATATTCCACAGATCATCAAAATTCAGCGTGGAGACGCAAACTGGAACGGGGAAATAAACCTTGCCGACGCGATTCATATTGTCTTTTACATTTTTGCTGACGGGGCGGCGCCTATGCCAGAATTGCTGTCTGGAGACCCGGATTGCTATGGTGACGTAAATATCGGCGATGGTATATTTATTGCAAAATATTTGTTTCAAAACGGCCCGGCGCCCTGCAATGAGGTCGATCCTCTATAGCTGATCAGTATCCCGATTTACATTAATCCAATTTATTCCCTCCCTCTCCTGAAATAGCAACATTTTCGTCTGATACCGAGCTTTCGGTTGAGTTAAGGCTTCATTCGAGCGCGAAGCAGTCCGAAGATCGCTGGAAATTCCCTCGCCCCCTCCCTAAAATGTTTGTTGACAACAATTCAACTGAATGGGTAAGTTGGCTTAGTTATTTGGTTGGAGCTTTGCCAGGACTGGTAGCGTTTCGATTTTATTGAAAAGTGGAGTGAACGATTAGTAATATAACGATTGAGTGAACATCTCTAATTGAAGAAGACCACGAAGTAACATGGAAGTTGCAGGTTTCATTCAGGAGGGGGAGATGGGGACAAATTTCAAACCCAGGGTTCTTATTTGCGATTGTTGCAATGAGGAGTTTGTGTTTACCATTGAGGCGCAGGAGTATTTTGCGCAACGGGGTTATTTGGATGACCCGCGAATGTGTAAGCATTGCTACACAAAGGGCAAACGCGAAAAAAGAGCCCAGAACGGCAATGGCAGATCAACCGGTGTTGTAGCTGAGCCTGTTTCTCAAAACAGACGGAAGTAACCAAGGGACGTATCAAAGAAATGCGCCATGAATCCCGCGGAAAGGACTCATGGCGCATCTCAGGGTGTTTTGTATCTTTCTTGAGCTGGCCCCCTTAATGCCAGCGATAATTTCTTCGACAATCTTACTTTAACAAGGTCATAGTGCGAACTTCGCGCACCTCTTCGGTTACAACTTCATAGAAATACACTCCGGAAGATACTGATTCCCCGCTTGTGTTCGTGCCATTCCAGACTACTTCGCCGGAACCCGCTGGATAATAGCCATCGCTTACCACCGTCACCTCTTGTCCGATGACGTTATAAACTGTCACCGTGACATTTCCACCAGTTCCGTTGTAGAAACTGATAGTCGTGGACGGATTAAATGGGTTCGGGTAGTTTTGATAAAGGGTGAATGCGTTCGGCAGGGGCGTGATGTCTTCTTCATCGCCCAAACCCGCCGCCAGAGCCACTGTGAAATTTACAGTCATTGTGTCTGCGCTCGGGGATATATTGGTCACCCCAACAAAAGTTGTTATACCGGAATATGAATTCGAATTTGGCGTTGTGCTGGGCGAAAAATCGATGTTGTTGGTTAAGCCGGGGAAGGGATCGCCCGAGCTGCCTGGGTCTCCGTTTTTCTCAAGATTCCAGAGGCCGTCGGCCTGTTCAAGAGCTACCAGATAATTTCCGGAAGCGGTGTTTCCCGGATACCACTCGTTGGAATTGTTGGATTGGGTCTCATCAATGTGCCAGATAATTATACCTGAATTGGGGATATACGAGTCATACCCGGTTTTTTGACGATTCTCGACTAGAAAATATTCGCTTCCTATGACGCCACCAGTCCAGAGACTGAATATATTGTTGCCGCTATTGACACTTGGCGCTTTGGTCCCTACCGAGTTCGTAGTGATATTAGTAGCAGTCGCAAATCCCATTTGAATTCTGCTCCACGCGTCGGGATGCGATGGCGATTCTCCCAAAGAAGATGGTCCGTTCCATGAACCTACAGCCATCAGCGACCAGCGGCCGAGGCCCCAGGAGCTGCCGTCTAAGTCATAGAGATCCGGCAGACCGAATGCATGACCGAGTTCATGAGTGAATACGCCACAGGTCATATCACCGGGAGCGCTCCAATACTCAGGTTGAACAGTGAAATCCCTGACCGTGACTCCATCAAGAGTTCGCGGTGAGATTGACCATTTGTGCGACCAGATGTCATTTGGGCTTCCGGTGAATTCCGCTCCAGGTCCCGTATGTATCAGGGCGATGAAATCAACAGTTCCATCCAGGTCGTTGTCGTAAACCGAAAAGTCAACTATGGGATTAATCAGATCAACTATATCTTCAACCAGTTTTTGCGTGTTCTGAGGATAAGCCCCGATACCATTCTGGCTATTCGTATAATATGAGTAGGTTTGGGGAGCCGTCTTCCAGCCGAGCGCTGAGGGTAAATTCACAGTAACGATATCCAGTTGACCATACGAGATTTCGTTGTAATAGTGCCGTACAGTTCCGCTCAGGTTTTCGTAAACTAATGTATCAAAAAAAATGGGGCTAACTGAACTTGCCTTGTCGCTGAAATCTACGAGTATGGTCAGAACTCTGAATGGCGCAGCGGCGGAAGATCCATTCGCTCCGGGAGCCAGGCCAGCCCCAGCTAATTTCATCGCGTTTTGTGGAGCATGGTGTTCGGCGCCAGTGCAGACACCTTGCGCTCTGAGAGCTGAGAGCCTTTCTAGGAAAGGCGGTTTTGCCTTCTGGCCGGATTCAATTTCGGCTTCCAGGTTAGGATGAGGCGGCGCAGCCAGTGAGTTTGTTCCCAGAAAAAAGACCAAGCCGCACAAGAGCGCGAGCCGCGATTTGGTCACTTCTTTCAGCAATAAATATAGTTCCATCTTGATAGTCCTCCGGAGTGCGAATGTTGAATTGTCCCCTCTTAGAAATTCAATCCTGCGGAAAGAGATACCTGTCCGCCTTTGTTCTGATTTGAATTGAAGCCGCCTGAAACTATTGCGAGATCAACGTGAAGCGCCGAGATCGCCAGACCGGTTCCAAATGCCAGCTGCTTACCTCGTTGGCCGCCCAGGGAGAAACCCGCGCGGATGGGCAAATACTTTATCAGCCCGTACTCGGCGCCGAGAGAGAGGCGGGGTTTGGTGGAAGAGCCGGGGGCGATGTTGAACCCCTGCTCCCAGTCAAAAGCCCACAGGAATTTCCCGCGCGTATCAGCGATTCCCCATCGCGCCACCACCGGTAGTGTTGAGCTGAACGAAGTTAACGGTATTGTGTAATCATTTGAGATTACAACTGAGTCACTTAAGTTATTGATATTCAGAGTGTCAAACTGAAATATGTAACCCCTCTCCTCCGGGTTCTTATCCCAGGTTATGGAGCTAATAAGATTCCTTACTGTTAGACCGGCTGTATAGGTGGGGTTGATTTCAAGCGCGAGGCCGATATCAATAGAATAGCCCGACCCGCCAGCGGCGGTTTGCGCTACAATCGACCCGTCACCCTGAAAGCCGGTTGTCAGGGTCGCAACTGATCCTTCGATACGTGTTACATCGGCGAAATAGAATCCCTGAATAAGGCGAAAAGTTGCCCCTGCGCTAAGCTTGCGCGTACCCTTGGTGTAGAGCGACTTTCCAACCGACAATCCCACTGACGCATAAGACCACGCGCTCCCGTACATCTCATCCAGCCTGATAGTATCACCAAACTTATTTCC
>JACZUZ010000290.1 GCA_022572905.1 Candidatus Zixiibacteriota bacterium
TTACTACTATACGTTTCTATCCAGGTCATCTTCCCGATTTTAATTCGGCGCAATAGCGCTTTTCAAGAGCGCCGCCTCAGGCTAAATTCTCAACAGTATAGGCTTAAGGCATTTGTAAGCAATAATTACAATTTAAGCAGTTTTCTAATCAATTTCCTCAAAGGAGATCGCCATGCGCAGATTTATTCCTTACTCGGTTTTTGTTCTAGCGCTCACCCTGCTGAGTTCAGTGTCGGCTTTTCGACAACAACATCTACGCTCAATTATCAGGGGTTGATCACTGACGCTGGAGGCGCCCCTCTGAACGGTTCGGTAATGGTCACCTTCAGATTGTATTCAATGGGAACAGGAGGATCCGCCCTCTGGACAGAAAGCCATACAGTGAACGCAATTGACGGAATCTTTTCAGCCGTTCTTGGTTCAACGACTCAGTTTCCGCCGGATTTGTGTGAGTCGTCTCCGCTCTGGCTGGGGATTACGGTCGGAGGCGATCCTGAAATTGTTCCACGCACTCTTATTTCAAGCGCTCCCACTGCGATTCATGCTGGCTCAGTGGACGGATTCAATCCGGGGCCGAATAATGTTGATTCCGGTCTGTATTCCACAGTAGGTGGCGACAGTAATACGGTCGTGGGCTCATATGGCGGAGTATTATCCGGAATAGGCAACGAGGTCAACCCGCTCAACGGAGCAGACACTGTTTTCGACACTTCGTCTTCGGGAACCGCGGGAGTGTATTTGCCCAGCGGTGGATCGATGTGGTTGGCTGGTTCGGATGTTAGTCTTAAGCGCAACCTGCGCCCGGTGGATGAGGCAAGCATTCTGGATAAAGTATCGCAGCTTCCAATCAGACGCTGGAGTTACAAAGCTCAGGATGAAAGTAAAGAGCATATCGGCCCGACGGCCCAGGATTTTTACGCGACATTTGGAGTTGGCGACAACAACACGTCGATCGGAACTCTCGATCCTTCTGGTGTGGCTCTTGCGGCCATCAAGGAGTTAAATCGAGAGAATAGGGAACTAAAAAATAGAGTAGAAGAATTGGCGAAGTTGGTTGAAGGGTTGATTGAAAACCAGCGCTAGCTTGAGTCAACAATGTAAGCATTCCATTTATGAGGGAGCGCTCTGTTAACACATACATAGAGCTTTATCGCCTGGCGCTTACCAGCGACCGGGAGAGTCAGGAGGCTGACACGAAGGGAATAGCTAGGTGACTAGCCCTTGTCTTCAAAAACACTTCTTATTTTCTGCATAGAAACTTCAGGGTCGAAATACACTCGCCCGGACTCGGCCACCATTTCAGGAGTGCCGCTATGAACCATTGCATTATATTCCACCTTGACCGCCCATCTCTTGTCAGGACCATGTTGAACAAACACACTCTCTTCTAACGCGTCTCTAGGGATTTCGGACTTTTCAGTCGCCTCGGGTGTCATAGTTACTTTGTGATGATCGGGGTAAGGATTAGCAATAGGCTTCTGAGGTGTGACATAGAAACTATTCCAGAGAAAACCTCGGATGGTGATCCGTCTCTCAAGCGCGTGTTTACGAATCATTTCAAACACCTGACTATTAACTTTGCCGTGCCCAAGTGTTGTAGATGTGATTATATAATTTATTGCAGTAATTAGGGGCTGAAAATCCGACCTGTAACGCACAAATCTGACCTTGGCATTATTAAATCCGGATTTAATTGGATCGAGATTAGCGGAAACGATAACCGCCAACCCGATGAGGGCCATGAAGAAATAAATTAAATTCCATGAGGTCGGAGTCATGCTACTTATGTAGCCCTCGAAAGAAGAAATATCCCCAATTATTTGTAAGAGATCGTAATAACGTCCAATCCAACCGAGTAAAAAAAGTGCAATGCCAAAACCCGTTCGTGTGGATCGTCTCTTGTTCATGCCCGCAAGCTAGCGCCTCCGCTCACTCTGCGTCAAGGATAGAGCCCCCGAATATGTTAATTGACAAGTCTAAGCCTCCCGCGTAGTTTGGCGGGCGAGTCAACTGCACGGTTTCGCGTCGGAGTTGATTCGCAGTAAGCTAGAAGAGCTCGTAAAGAGCGCCATCAATAACGTAAATGGATTGAGAATGAAAACAGATACGGCCACCGCCTCCCCTGCGCTAGAAGCAACCATGCCTGAAAAAGAAATGACATTCAACCTAAACCTGAGCGACCGCGGAACAATTTACGAGGAAATCGATAAGTCCAACGCTATCAGTTTACCAGACGAAAAAATCTCTGCGCTAAGATTCTATGATTTGGTTTATCGGACGCTTTGCGCTGTTATGTTTAACCATTCCAGTTCGGGTCATCCGGGGGGAAGTGTTTCCAGTGGACGCATTGTGGAGTCATTGCTTCTTTCGATGATGCGTTATGATTTCACTAACCCAAACGACAAGACCGCGGACTTTATATGTTACACTGCCGGGCACAAATCGCTGGGGCTGTACGCAATGTGGGCTTGCCGGGATGAAGTGATGCGCATCACCAATCCGGATGCGCTCCCCGAGAACCCCCAGAGAATTAGGCTTGAGGATTTGCTGGGATTCAGGAAAAATCCCGTCACCAAAACTCCCCTCTTCAAAAAGTTCTCGTCGCAGGCCCTCGACGGCCACCCGACACCGCAAACCCCATTTGTGTGGGCGTCAACCGGCCCAAGTGGAGTCGGAGTAACCTCATCTGTTGGAATCGCTCTGGCTTTGAAAGACACCTATGGCGAAAACGCTCCGTATGTGAATCTGATTGAAGGTGAAGGGGGCATGACACCGGGTCGCGTTTCCGAAGCTCTGGCCGCGGCCGCGTCATCGAGACTGAATAACATAATCATGCATGTGGATTGGAATCAGGCCGCAATTGATTCAAATTCTGTAACCCGCGAGGGTAACCGCCCCGGAGATTACGCGCAATGGGACCCGCGAGAATTCTTGCTGGTGCACGGATTCAACGTAATCAACGTCGAAGACGGTTTTGATTTCAACCAAATACATTCTGCGCAAGAAAGAGCGCTTGCGTTGGAAAATACGGCGCCGACAGCCATCGTCTATCGAACTACCAAGGGCTGGCGCTATGGAGTGGAAGGCAAGAAATCTCACGGGGGAGGGCATAAGTTTTGTAGTGATGGCTACTACGAAGCGATAGCGCCGTTCGAAAAAGAACTTGGGTTAAAATTTCCGCGCTTCGAAGGTGAGAAAAACTCCGAAAGCGTTGAAAAAGCCTATTTCGACTCATTGCTGATAATCCGCAAAGCGTTTGAAGCGGAATCAGAACATACCGGTCGATTGGGAAAACTATTTAGTGATCGCAAAGATGCGCACAGCAGATCGAAACATCCGCTTGTCTCTGAGAAGATTAATTTGAGCGTCCTGTATGAAAGCGACAAAGTTACTCCGCAAGCGCGTCCTGAGAGTTGCCGGTATGAAATCGACTCAAGCCAAACATTACGCGGCGCCCTGGCGCATGTTCTTAATGAGTTGAATCACCTTACCGGCGGCGCTATTCTGGCCACCGCCGCCGATGTGTATGGTTCTACAAACACACTCGATATTGGCAAAGGATTCGGTGACGGTCTCTGGCGCTGGCCCGATAACACTAATTCGCGAATTTTTTCCGCCGGTGGAATCACCGAAGACGCAATCGGCGGGATATGTTCAGGG
>JACZUZ010000291.1 GCA_022572905.1 Candidatus Zixiibacteriota bacterium
AGCTTCAATTTTCAGCCCGTCTTCGCGATTTTCGATATGGCATATGTTACCAATTGATACCGCAGGACCTAATGATTCGACAACCAGCCCAACGATCTTTGTCACCCGGCCGGAAAGTCTAATCAGTTTCGCTGAGTCTATTCTGTTTTCTATTAATGAATATTCAAGAGCCATACTACAGCTCTTCTTGTGGTTTTGATGGGAAGTCAATATCTGTAAGGGCCGCTTCCTCAATGGACTGAAAGAGAGTTTCCAGCCTGGCGTCTATATCTCCTGAAGGGGTTTCAATGAAGCAACCTCCAAATTTAACGCGCGCGTCGGCGCTTATGTCGAATTCTTTGATCTCACCAGAAAGCGCCTTAAAATCCTCAATGTGCCTTTCGAGATGCGGCAAATGGTCGGGATTAACCTTGATCTTTATTTTTCTCTTATCAAGAAGCGATTCAATCGCGCTCTTTACGATAGCTTCAGTTACCTTTGGATCAGCCTCCGCTGTTTCAAATGTAATCCTCCTGGAAATCTTACGAATTAAAGTGACGATATGCGCTTCCGCCTCACTCAGTAATGAGTGACGCTGAGCGATAACATCTTTGATAGTAGACGCGAAATCATCGAATACTGCCTTGGCCTCTAAGCGGCCCTTTTCAAGACCGTCTTTATAACCGTCATCGCGACCTCTTCCATATTCAAATATTTTGCTTTCCCCAAGTTTCCTTGAAATTTTCATGATCTCTTTAAGCGGAACATACCAGAATCCTTCGGCGGCCAGCTCGGTTCTGACGTCCGGAAAATCGGACTGAAGTTCCTTGCGGCCGAGCCTAACCATCTCCGCCTCATTTGACACCTCTCCGATTTTGACAGGCTCCTGAAGAGTAATCGTACGAATTAAATTAGACAATTACATCTTCCTTGCCGCCGCCGCGTCCACTTATTACCAGTTGTCCCTCTTCTTCAAGTCTGCGCACGACCTCAACCATTCTCTGTTGAGCAGCCTCTACATCTGAAAGGCGCATCGGACCCATAAACTCCATTTCCTCTTTTATAAGATGTCCGACGCGTTCGGAAACATTTGAGTAAATCTTTTCCTTGACTTCATCAGTTGCTGCTTTCAGAGCAATCGAGAGATCCTTCGTCTCAACTTCTTTCAGGACGCGCTGGATTGAACGATCATCAAGCAAGACCAGGTCATCAAAGACAAACATCATATTCTTGATTTCTGCGGACAGATCTGCGTCCTCGGCTTCAATAGATTGCAGAATATTTTTCTCTGAACTAGTTTCAAGGAAGTTCAGGATTTCCGCAATTTTCTTGGCGCCTCCGGATACATCCAGCGCCCTGCTTAGTCCTGTTGCGAAATGACTTTCAAGAGTTTTTTCGATGTTCTGCAATATATCGGGAGTGATTTTTTCCATAGTTGCGATCCGATACGCTACTTCTGACTGAATTTCCGGACTCATCTCACCCATTACAGATGCGCTTTGTCCAGGTGGTAGCTGGGTCAAAATCAACGCGATAGTTTGTGGGTGCTCCTGTTGGATATAACTTGCCAGTTGTTTAGGATCGATGT
This sequence comes from Candidatus Zixiibacteriota bacterium, assembly GCA_022572905.1. Lineage (GTDB taxonomy): Bacteria > Zixibacteria > MSB-5A5 > GN15 > JACZUZ01 > JACZUZ01. The sequence goes on from JACZUZ010000291.1 coordinate 1,568, forward strand.
TCTGGATTAACGTGAAACCTGTTTGCTTAATCGTAGCCTCAACCCTGCTGATTATTTCCTTCGCACGTACAGGACCGACCGCCTTTTCGAGAACTTCCATAGCAAAGTCAACGCCGCCCTGAGAGACATACTGACGCGCCATGAAAATGTCATGGCAATCCTTAAGAACGGCTTCCTCAATATCCGGGGGAACATCGCGCAAATTGGCTATCTCAATTGTCAAAGTCTCGAGATCAGAGTCGCGCATTCCTCTCAGGACAGAAGCCGAGACGACAGGACCGAAAGCTACCAACGCGATAGCTGCTTTCTGGATACTTGACAGTTCTGCGTACTTCATTTTCGATAACTCACAAGAGTGTCAACTCTAACTGTCTTCTGCAGTAAACATCATCGTCTTAATCACTTTTGCAATTTCATCCGGCCGTTCTTCTGCAACTCCCTGCATCTGGTCAATCACTTTCGCCTGTTGTCGGAGTGGAGGTTGCGAAAGTGGCGTTTCAATAGGAGGTAAGTCGACAACCGCCTGAGGCGCTGGCGGCGGAATCAGCTTACCCAAAGCCGCAAACAGTTTCTTTGTCTTCTTCATAAAATACAGCGCTGCGAAAAGTATGAGAGCCCAGAAACCGATTTTCTTTCCCATCATGAGATAGAATTGCTGGTCGTAAACGCTATCGAGGGCTACTCTGTCATATTCCAGATTTTCTCTATCAAAGGCTACGTTATAAACTTCGATCTGATCGTTTCTGTCAGCGTCAAATCCAATTGCCGAGCGCACTACCGCCGATAAGCGATCGATTTCTTCCTGCGAGCGCGGTGAATAATCCTGAATTATGTTGCCATCCGCGTCCTCTATATCTTCATATACACCATCCAGGACCAAGGCAACGGAGATTCTATTTATGACGCCGACCGCATTTACTATATGCTCCACTGTTCGCGGGATTTCATAATTCGTAATTATTCGCTCAATTTTGCCATCCTCGGTACTCTCCGAAGTTTCTTCCGACTTATCGGATGAACTTTTTGTTTCCTCCGAACGCTCCTCGCTTCGAATTACCGCAAGGTTCGGGTCATACGTTTCATCGGTTCTCTCGACGCGTTGAAAATCCAGGTCCGCCGTGATGCGAACAACGGAATTCCCTTTGCCGATTACATCATCGAGCATAGACTGCGCCTTCTTCTCAAGATAAGCCTCGACATCTTTACGAACCTGAAGCTGGGACGACGAAAGTCCGGCCACCGGATCATCGTCGTTATCTGTAGTGAGGAGATTTCCAAAATAGTCAATTATCGCGATATTCGAAGGACGCATACCTTCCACGGAAGATGCAACAAGTCTTCTGATTCCCGCTATTTGATTTCGCGAGAGTTCACCACTTGACAACTTAAGAAGAACAGATGCGGTAGGATCCCGTTTGTCTCGTGTGAAAAGCCTGTCACGAGGCATTACTATGTGAACCCTTGCCGCCTGAACCTGTTTTATCTCCATTATGGAACGAGTAAGTTCACCTTCAAGGGCACGTTTATAGTTGACATGTTGCAAGAACTCTGTCATACCCAGACTGGTTTCATCAAAGATCGAATAGCCTACTATCCCACCGTTGGGCAATCCCTGCGACGCCAGAGTCATGCGTGTCTTGTGAACAACATCATCCGGAACTGAAATTGTTCTGCCACCTGCGCTTATCTCGTATGGCACGCTGGCGCCGTCAAGATATTTGACCACTTCAGATGCAGATGACTGGTCAAGATTACTATACAGAACAGTGTAATTTATTGAGCCGATGAAGCTGAAGAGAGCGATGGCCCCTACAATTCCACCAACTGTTACTCCCAATAGGAGAAGAGCCTGACTTGCGGACATGCGTTTGCTCATACCGAGCAAACCGGTAAGTATGTTTTTCAAATCGTTCATGGCATCCTATGCTCAATGGAACCGTGTTTCCCTCACTTACACCTTCCTGGTTCGAGGGCTATTGTGAATAGGCTCCATCCTGGCGCTGCAATTCACACACAGTTAACTATTAAGAAATTACTAGTAATAAATATTTTTCAATGTCTTTTCTG
>JACZUZ010000292.1 GCA_022572905.1 Candidatus Zixiibacteriota bacterium
TGACGGCTCCGGCATATCTTCGACGCCATTCAACTCTCTAATCAGACTCATATCACTCCACATGTTGCGAGATTTTTCCGAAAGAATAAGTCTGACACCTGAACGCGAATCGTAAAGTTTAAGTGCGGTGGCAAGAGTGACATAATCACTTGAAAGTGAAACAACATTCAACGTGTCGCTATTTTGAAGTGAATTGAGCTGTGGAAGAATCACATAGTTCAGTATACTCTCAGGGTCACCGCGCAGATCCGACAGAATAACAACCGGAGCGGCGCCCTCAATGACCGAAAAAACTCCCGCTCTGGTAGCATAGAACCAGATAGCTCTTCGTTCAAAGATATCCGCTTTCAATTCGCTTAGGGCGATAAAGGTAGGCGCTACAATAACGGCAACCAGAGCGAACTGGCGAACACGTTTGTGTTGAACGGACACAATCAACGTCGCAAGGGCAACCAAGGACAAGATCATGGTGTATTCCGAGAGTCCGTGCACGTTCACTTGCGCGGAGACCTCTGACCCGAAGAATTCAAGCGCCGTTAAGACCAACCTTAACACCTGATTCAATAGCGCTCCAATAAACATTCCCAGCATGGGCAGAATAGCGTAAGCCAGAATTGTCACAAGCGACATAGCGACACAAACGCCCACCAGCGGTCCGATCACAAGATTAGCCGCGGCGCCCCAAACGGGAGCTTTGCCGAAGAAATAGAGAATCAACGGCGCCGACGCCAACTGGGCGACGACAGCAATCCCGACAGACATTATCAAATATTTTCTCCAGAACGATCTCTTCAACTTTTGAGTCAGAGACACAAAAAGTGGGGCGGATAGAATCAAAAACCAGCTAACCGTAAACGACAAAAGGAATCCGGCGTCAAACAATTGCCCCGGGCTAAAACTCAAGATCAAAACTCCTGCAACGGCGATTATATTATGATAATCGACTCTGCGTTCAAGGCCTCGCCCGATCAAATACACGGACGCCATAGTTGCAGCCCGGATTACCGACGGTTCGTTATGTGACAGATACGAAAACACAATCGCTCCAAGTATCAAAAGCGCATACCGCGCCCTTCTGGTCAGTGGAAACGGAATAAGAAATATTCTCACGGCCAGAAGCGCGATAGCCACATTCGACCCGGAAACCGCCAGCATATGCAATGTTCCGCTATCTCTAAAATATTCGTAGACATTTTCGCTAATGTCGGATACTTCCCCCAGTAAGAATCCGGAAGACAATGCGGCCTGCTCCGGCTCCATTGTCTGTTGAAACACGTCCAGTATCCCGTCGCGAGCGTTATCTACCAAGCCGCTAAACGTGTAGGCGCTCTCAGGATTTCTGTTTATTCCAAAATGATGAGGCAAATAGACTATTGCAAATATGTTTTTCCAGCGCAGGTAGCGCTGATAGTCGAATCCATTCGGATTCAATAGTGCAGGTGGTTTGGCGAATTTTCCCGAAAGAATCAATCTGTCGCCATATTGAAACTCTCGGGCCGGAGTGGAAATATGGATCAGCGCCCCGCCAATGCGCGGGATAACAATACCTTGATTCTCCGTGGAGTCGATTTCAATTGTCAACCGACAACTCTTATCTCGTATATCTGGCCAATCGACAACTCGCGCGTAAATAGTGTATCTGAGATCATCCCCTGCCAGATTGGAGATATGCCTATCCGGTTTACCGAAAGAGTGATAGTTTATTCGCCCTGAAAAAATAAATACTATCGCCAGTAGTGTCAGAGCAACGGCGCCTGTTTGTCGATTATAAGAGAGAAGAAGAATAGCTGAGACCAAAGAAACCGCCGCCAGACTAAACCAAATCCACCAATTGATAAATTGGGCCTGGCCAATCAGTACACCCGCCACAATACAGGCCAGAAGAATAACCGCGGGTCGTTTTCGGGCGAAAGACGTAACCATTGGACTCGCGGAAAACTTCGCTTCATCCAATCGTGTATTCATAATAAATGATAGCTAAACGAAATTCATTCAGCGCCGACCTGATCTGAGACCCGGAATAAATTTTTTGGCTTCGGCCATTCCCAGAATCAGTGTCGCAACGAAATAGGTGAGCGCTCCAAGAGCGATTTCCGCAAGAGTGGACATGATCTCTCCGGAGAGACCGGACATCCCGAACGATATTTTTGAGCTTACAGAAACGAGGACCAGCGCCATGAGTGCGCTCGCGAAAAAGGTCTTCCAGAGCGCTTCCAGATATGAGCCTATATTTGTTAGAGCATGCAACTTCCTTAACCCAACCAGCAATAGCGCCAGATTGAATAACCCCGCAATAGATGTCGCGGCGGCAAGACCGGCGAATCCCATATCAAAGAGCCGAGGCTGAATCAGGAGAAGGCTTAAGGTGATATTAAGAGCGACTGTCCAGATGGAATAGCGCATTGGTGTTTTCGCATCTGAGAAAGCGTAAAAAATTGGCATTGAAACTCGCACGCCTGCATAGCCGATCAGCCCGACGCTGTACCAGAGCAGAGCCAGGCTTACCGCGGCGCTATCCGCGGAGGTGAACTCTCCGCGTTCATAAATCAGTCGGATAAGATCGCTGTTGAAGAAGGCTAGATAAACCGCTGAGGGAACAACCAGAAAAAGTACCATTCTCAATGAAGACCGTAACGTGGCAGTTAGCTTTTCCATTTCGCCCTTAGCAATATGTTCCGCGGCTTTGGGAAGCGTTACAGTTCCAATCGCCACGGCAAAAACGCCAAGAGGGAAATGCATGAGCTGGTATGCGTAGACGAGATACGAAACGGCGCCGGGTCCCTGAAGAGATGCCAGAATTGTTGATACCAAAATATTTACACGACTGGCGGCCATTCCGACTGTCATAGGAGCAGCAAGCTTACCCACCGCCTTCAAGCCCTTGTCTTTGAAATTAAAATCAAAGCGTAGTCGATGGCCGGATCGGTAAAGCGATGGTATCTGCACGGCAAATTGCCCGACTCCTCCGGCCAAAACGCCAACCACCAGACAATAAACCGGCAACTCAAAAAGATCATAAAGGAACCACATCGAAAGGATTAGCGAAATATTGAACACAGACGAAGCCGATGCGGGGGTGGCGAATTTTCCGTATGAATTCAGAATCCCCATCAGCAAGGCGGCCAGAGAAATAAAAAACAGATATGGGAAAAGCCAGCGTGTCAGCTCTACAGTTAATCCGAACTTAAAGGGATCATCCGCGAACCCTTCGGCCATCATGTGGACTAGAAGTGGCGAGATTAAGACTCCAATGACCACAACGGCGCTCAAAACTATCACCAGAAAGGTGAAAAGGCGATTCGCCAGAGCCTGGGCGCTGGCGGTTCCTTCTTTGACGAGAGTTTTTTTGAAAACCGGAACAAATGCGGTGGAAAGGGCTCCCTCCGCGAATAAATCGCGAAGAAGATTCGGAATGCGGAAGGCGACAAAGAACGCGTCAGCCGCCAGTCCTGCTCCGAAGAGATAGGCCATTAGCTGAACTCTGACCAAACCGAGGACGCGAGAAACGGCCGTGACTGAGCTAACTACCCAGGTTGAGCGAAACAATCCCGACGCTCTTTCGCCTTTCACCTTTTCCTGCAAGGAGTTATCCAGAAAGCTCACCTTTTTTCTGTATTGACATCATTCC
>JACZUZ010000293.1 GCA_022572905.1 Candidatus Zixiibacteriota bacterium
GCATTGCAATCACCACGCCTTGACCGATATGTCCGCGCTGATGACCAATGTGCGCCTTTATTTGTGTTATCTGATCGTAGGAGGGGCCGTAAGTTTGCTCCGGTCCCGTCGTTGTTTTGTAGACCGATTCAGGTATGTCGTCACCAAGAGCTGTTTCGGAATCCAGGCCGAGACTATCGATCGTCCTGCGATATGTTGCAGTCGGGCGAATTTCGGCTACAAAGGGCAGGGAAGACAAGCGGTTCAGCGTCTCATAATCAGTTGTCACCGCAGCGGCGTTCAACCAACGCGAGACAGCTTTGATTTCCACTCCCAGAGATAAAAGTCGTGACAGATATTTATCTTCTACCGATAGATCCGCGAAAACAATTTGTTCGCGCGCTGATTTGATTCTTCTCGCGCGAGACGATCTTGTCTGCGCTAACTGACTCAAATTAGTATTCAGTCGCTTTCGAACATTCGCGCCTTTGTCAGTAAAAAAGACCCACACAGTTGCGCTCGCGCTGTTTTTCTCTTTGAGAAAATTAATGGCCCTAGTGGTAAGTTGACTCGCCCTCTGGGGGACAATCACCTCTCGGGGAAGCACATACTCTTCAAAGGGAAGAGACCCGGTTGCGCTTGGATCGACATTCGGTGTGGCGTCGGAAGAGTGTGGAAACAGAGTCAGAGACAAAAGCGACAAGAAAATCGCCAGGCGAAGTGAAAAGTCCTTTAGAGTATTTGAGATCATTTCGTGAATATCTATGCTTTGTTCAGTCTCTTTTTCTCTTTTTCCGGGCAATTCCTGGTATCGCAATTCAGTTGCTTTTGGATGAGCGCAGTTAGCGCACGCAACAGTCAATCAGCCACAGAAACGCCTTTCACAATATAAGTCACAATAGACGCCAGGGAATCAACAGTTCGTAAAATTCTTCACGGAGTTCCGCGTTGTTTTCCATGAACATTACATCGGCTAGATAGATCAATCAAGGCGCTGCCTTGAATCGCCTCAAAATCATGTCGTTGCGCTAAATTCGTTCAGTGCAATCATCTTACACCCTCAAGTATGGTCTGATCCCCATACATTTCGCTTGTCTCAACATAATTTGACCTAGCATGTTCCCCTCCTCCGTCATTCTTGGCAAAAATATCTTTCCTAAGGCAGTCTGCGCCATTGGCTTAGGGTGGATCGTCAAGTTCGTAGCCACGAATAATGTCTCAGGCACGCCCTATGCGTAAATGGGAGTAGACTTCGCAAGAGTTTTATGTCTTAGAGCAGGAGAATATATTATGACCAAAATTCGCAAGATGATTCTGAGGACCTGGATGAGTGATAGGGGAGTCACAGTGATGGAACTGATGATCGCCGTGGTAATAGCGGGAATCCTTTCCGCTCTGGCAATACCGCGATTTTCGCTGGAAGTCGAGCGGATTAATTTCAAGTCGTCGTCACGAGACCTGCTTTCAAATCTTAGAGAGGCGCGCTCTCTTTCGATAGCTCAACGCGTGCCTCATGGCGTTTTCTTTAATACGTCAAGTGGCGAGTATACGCTATTTCAGGACAAAATTATTTCAGTCCCACCGGCTTTTGATGATGGCGACTCTGTCTTGAGTGTCGACACTGTTCCGGGAAATTTTGCGTTCGTCGGATCGAGTTTCATAAACAATGTGGTGATTTTTCAGAATAATGGTTCGGCGTCCGAGTCGGGTATGATTTATTGCGTGGCGATGAATGATGGCGGCTCTACAAATGTGGCCATGTTCGATTTGCTGGCGTCTACCGGAAGCTCACACATCAGCTATTTGGAATCCTACTGAATGCACTCTGAATAATGCGAAATAGTACATGATGATCAATCACTGTCGAATTGATCATTTCATGAACAGCCGGAATTTTGTCCGGCTGTTTTCATTTCTGAGATGTAACCTGTTCCTTTTCAAACAACTATTCCGCACTTCAGGTCTGTTGGGAAGTTGTTGTGAACGGTCTGTTCCAATGTGGCACAGTCAAGACACTAAATCTCGATAACTCAGCGCCGATACTCTGTCTAGTCACACATCTGATTGATTGATTCGAACTTCATATTGAAACCGAACTTACTTCAGATATTAGTGGCACGCTAGGCCTAAAGCGTTAAGTCGCTGAAGCTCTGGCCGATAAAAGATCAAGATAAGTCAAGCGCCATTTTAAGGAGAAAGCAAAGCGGAATGTTTTTCAAAGGTCCCAAATCCTCAGTCGGCCTGGATATAGGCGCTAACTCAATCAAACTGGTAAAGCTCGAAAGGACAAACCACGGTTGCTATGTCTCCGGAATGGGAGTCCGTGAGTTGCCCGCCGAGGCGATTGTTTCAGATGAGATCAGAGATCGCGAAGCGGTTATTTTCAATATTCAGGCTCTCGTTGATCAAATTGATCCCAAAATCAAGGACGTAAACGTCTCTGTTTCCGGACACGGAGTAATAACCGACCGATTCAGCCTTGAAAAGAAAACCGGATCGGAAGCCGAGCAGGCGATAATTTTCGAGACGGAGCAACGCGCTCCCTTCGATATTGAAGATGTCACAATGGATTACGCAGTTGTTCGAACGAATGATCAGGCCAATACCATGGATGTGCTGATGGTGGCCGCTCGCAATGAGTTCCTGGCCGACTTTATCGCGCTCATTGAGGATTGCGACCTCAGACCCGCTTTGATAGACTCAGACGCGTTAGCTGTGCTGAACGCATACGAATTCAACTATGACATAGATCCGGAAAGGGTAACGGCCGTTATAAATATAGGCCAGGATGTCACCAATATTGGTTACCTGGCGGAAGGATTCCTTCATTCCACTCGTGATGTAACCGCTGGCGTGCGTGAAGTTTTTAACGCCATACAGAAAGAATTCCGGCTCAACCATGAGCTGGCCAGTAAGGCAATCAAAGGCGAGCTTTCTGATTCTATTGATCAGGACATGCTCAAAGCAACTATAGTCTCCGCAACCGATGATTTGACATCCGGCATTGAGCAGGCCTTCAAGTATTTCAAAACCCAATCTAAAGTAAAAAAACTTGATTGGATCGTTCTTTCCGGAGGTGGCGCTCTGGTGCCGTTCCTTGCCGAGCATTTACAGGCGAAACTGGCTGTACCTTTGGAAATATTCAATCCTCTTCGCAATGTAGAATATGATCCTGAAATGTTTCAGTATCTGGAGCCTGAAAAAATCGCGCCTCTAATGGCTGTTCCCATCGGACTGGCAATGAGAAAGGCAAAGTAGTACGATGCTGGTTCAAATAAATTTACTACCGAAAAGTTACCGGAAGTCCGACGGGCATTTTCAGTTTGGCAAAACTGAAATTATCGGTCTGGCCACTGTTGGCGCCATGATCATGGCCATGTTCGCCGTCACCTGGACTATGAATTCCAAAATGGAAACTCTTCAGCGCGATATAGATGACGCTCGCAGGAGAACCGCCCAGCTACAACAGGATATTCGGCTAGTGGACGGTCTCACGGATATGAAGAGAAAAATCGCGGAGCGCATGCAGGCGGTTGAAAAACTGGATCGCCATCGCAGTTCCTGGGTCCATATTATGCAGGACCTAACTCGCCGCGTACCAGACTTTGTCTGGTTAGCGACTTTTAAGGAGATCGAACCGATC
>JACZUZ010000294.1 GCA_022572905.1 Candidatus Zixiibacteriota bacterium
GCTCTAAGGTAAAGTGTTTCAGCCTGCTGGCTAAGTTCGATAGTCTTGAGCGCACTATCAAAGTCCTGTTCGACTGCTTTAGAGACATTTTCCAGCCGATAGTTGACAGCGTTTAGTTGTTTCTGGTAGTCACTACCCACTTGTTTGAAGAAATCCTCTCCTATAGAGCCGTCTACGTGCGCCTGGAAGGCCTTCTTCATGTAGGTCATGATCTTGTCGCGAGTCGATTCCAGTCGCTCCCTCTCTCGAGCAATATGAATCTTTTGTGTTTTCCTCTCCTGCTCTAGGCAAGCCCTCAAGTAGTCATACCATTCATAAGTGAGTGTGACTTTGCCAACAATCACACCGAATTGCAGGTCCAGATTGGATTCCCGGACATATTGTTTCTTGTGTTTCCGGCCATAACCAGTGCAGTGGTAATAGATGTATCGTTCCTTCTTAATCTCCGCTGTTACTGCATTTCCGCACTCGCATGTAATCAATCGGCTGAAAGTAAAATTTCTCACTGAGAATCGCCCGTTGCTTCTGCGCTGGAATGCCATCTGGACTTGGTCAAACAATGTTGAATTCACTAGCGCCGGATGGTCCCCTGCGTACAGTGTGCCGCTCCACCGAAACCTGCCTGTGTAGAACTCTTTTTTCAGTAGTCGCTCGATCTCCGAACGCGCAATAATTCTGCCGCTACGCGGATAGGTTAATCGATCCTTAATTGCAATCTCGTGCAGCGCATCAATTGATATTTCGCCAGTTGAATACAGTTCAAAGAACTTTCGGATAGTGTCCGCTCGTTCGGGATCTATCTCAATCGTCTTCGTCAGCCTGTTCCGAACATACCCAAGGGAAACAACTCCACCGGGGTAGCTGCCTCGCTGAGCCTTCTGTCTCTGCCCTTTCTTCACTTCTTCAGAAAGGTTGTCAATGTAATTCTTGGCCATGACCACCTTGATTCCGTGAATCAATTTTGCATGAGAGCGGCTGTTCTTTGAAATGATCTCATGCTCTTTGACTAGGTGGATTTCAACATCCATGTCTTCCAGAATCACGTAGTCATGGAAATTCCTATACAGGCGGTCAGTCTTCTCGACCAGGATTGTTTTGATTGAGGAAGTATGCACGAGCAAAGTCACCATTTGGTCAAATGCTTTTCGTCCCTCTTTACCGGCAGACTCCGACTCAACAAATTCCCTAATGACCTGGAGCTTATTTCGCTTAGCGTATACGCGTAAGAGTTCCAGCTGCGCGGGAATGGAGAACCCTTCACGTTCCTGGTCCTTTGTTGACACTCTAACGTAGATGACAGCCTTGATCATGTTGAGTAACTTAGCTCCCATACGCTTAGTGGTCAACCCCCCGCCTAACTTTACCAGGCTGAGCTTTAAGAGCTATTAGTACTTCATTCTTGAAATAATATCTATAGCCATTGGATCGGTTGATATATGAGGGCACTACTCCCTTTCGCGCCCATTTGCGCAGAGTCTTTGGATCGACGCCGATAACTCGGGCCATCTTGCCATTAGTAAGCATCAAGTGTTGTTGGTTCATCATCTTTACCTCACATTGGATATGTTTAACTGCATGTAACCTTCTATCAAGCCGCTGCCCGCACCTTTTCCCGCGCCTCCGCGAAGAACAACGCACCGGAGGGTATATCTAACCCGCCGTTGGTACGCAGAAACACGAGCCTCCCTCCGCATGTGAAACAGGCGACGGACGCATTGGCAGTGAATTTGAAATTATAGAAAACCCCGTACGTGTGGACTCTGCGTACACCTGTGATGATGTCCAAATATCGTGCAACATCTTCGGGATCATTGCCTCGGTGGGGTTTATGAATATACTTAAGAATGTAACCGACTTGTTTCTTGCGGTGAGTTAGTTTACGTATATCCACAACGAAGCTGTCGCCAGTAATTTCACGCCAGAGATCTGAAATCTTATGTTGAGGCACATAGTCCCCGTATACTATGAGGTGGACATGCAGATTCGAAGTGCTCCCTATTTCAAAAACGCCAACAGCGCCACAGCCTTCTGCCCTGGGGTAGAGTTTAGTGATTAGCTGACGCACATGTTTGAAGAGTAATCGGACATCAAAGGTTGATATCTCCTCATCTGAATGCGTTCTCAAAGTCAAGGTAAGTAACATCAGGCGCTTGCTCCCGTCGCAAGGAAGTCCCCTGAACATCCGGAATAATTTTGCTTTGATTCGAAAGTAATGTTTTTTTGCGCACTGGGGGCAGATTCTACTTTCACACCGTAAAGGACAGATGTAAGTTTGCCTGTAAGAATTGCAGTTGAAGAGAATGTATTCATAGCCGCAATAGCGAAAACGTGAAGCATGTTTCAGTAATTGATCTGACTTCTTCTTCAACCACTCAATGCCCGTACGCTGATATTCCCTGAGGTAATCGAGGGCGATTTCTTTAATGTAGGTGGTGATCTGCTCCCTCAAGTCAATCTTATCCAGATCAGCATATCGACATTGAGCGCCGCCCACTTCTCGAAGCTTGCTTCTATCTCTATGAATCATAACCAGTTAGCGCTTATTTGTCATTATCAAGTAAACGTAGGAGAAGAGGAATCGCCAAGATGCGGCAGATTGTCGTATTGTTGAGCATCCGTTATCCAATGCGAGGACAACTTGCAGGGCCTCAATGGGTCACAACCTAACCAATTTGAGGCAAACATCTTGGAGTTTTCCTGGGCCAAAGCTCGAATTCGTGACAACTAAATACCATGATTCTGTCGTTTCGAATTGATGCCAGGACAGACAATTTGATTATCATTCATCGGGACTCTGTTCATCTGCAGCCTTCGATTCGATGCAAGCGTGGATTTCCAACAACACACAGCTGAACTCCGTCAACGCGCGTACGATGCCAAGGACGTCTTTCCGTTCCAGTTGGGCGGCGTATTCAACGCTGAATTGTGTTTGGGTGAGAACGTCTAGGTCCGGTCTAACCGATTTGTGCCGCCGGTTTTCGCAAGTCATGGCCTAAACATGGCGCAACCTGTGAAAACTGTCTAAAAGAAAAAATGGAGGTTATTTACTTATAGACCGTCTCTTTGTTAGCCCAAGGTTACCGAGCATAGCCCTGAAACTTAATTCATCATATCTACGGGAAATAATTTCTTTGTTCTGAAGCAACTGCAAGAACTTCTGTCGAGGCCTTATATCCTTGCCTCCCAGATACCAAAGTAGAGCTGTGCCGAGCCAGACCTTTGCTGTAATGAATCTCAGTTTTGCCGCATCTTTCACGAGAGCTTTTGAGAGATATTGAAAGAACCTTTTATCATCGTTCGAGATCGCCTTGAAAATCATTCTTTGAACCCATTCAGCCAGTAGGAATGACTTGTTGAATGACATGAGCTTTGCGAAGGACTTGAGTTGAGGAATCGAACAATGTGGACTCAATCGTGATTGGTTTGAATCGAAAATCAGTTCCTCAATTGTCTTACCGTATGTTGCCAGACAACAGAGGTTGTAAAAAGCGCTCTTCACGAAAGCCCGAGACCATTCATGTTCGGAATCCATTTTTCGCGGTCTAGGGTTTTTAGGGCGGGCGGGAATTTTGAAATATTCTATCTTTGCCAATCGAGGCTCCATTCGTTCAAT
>JACZUZ010000295.1 GCA_022572905.1 Candidatus Zixiibacteriota bacterium
GCAGGAAACAAACTTTCTCATCCGATATCGCATTTTGGCTCTGGTCGAACATGAATGATCTCATGCCCACGATAGGATGTGTCAAAGAAGAGGGCGGACAAAACGCCACAAACTCTCTCGGCCCCACTTGCCGCGAATTAAGATTGATAGCGCTCCCCCTGGAATCTAATAGCTGAACCTGCGGTATCGTTGTTATCAGGCTTGATGACATTGCGTGAACAAAAAGCCCTTTGTCTTTCAATTCATAACTCAATGAAACCTTAACTTCGCGTGAGCCGGGGTATGCGCTCAAGATTACATCCCGCTTGCGCCAACCGTCAATGCCCTTCAATAGCACAGCGAAAAGCCGCCTCTTGCGTTCACCAACATTCGGATCAAAATTAATTCGAAACGCGCCGGAATCGAGTGAATCAATACTGGCGCGCTCTGATTCTCTCCAGTGGTCGCGAGATTTTCCTTCGACAACAACAATTTCGCTGATCCCCAAAGCCTTAACCGAATCATAATTGCGCGGAGTAATAATCGCATAGTCCGAATGAACGTCAATTAGTTCATATAGCGGTCCCGACGGTCCGTTGAAATAGCTGAACTCGAGAACTGACATATTCCCGACTGCGTCGGCGGCTTCTATTCGCGCCCGATGAAGACCGTACTTGAATGATACACCTACTCTGTCAGTGGATTGTTCTACGCTCGAAGATAGATCAAAGCAGTTATTATCTCGTTCAAACAACCAGTAACAATTTTTCGATCCATTTTGAGCGAAACCCTGCTCATATACGCAGAGGGACTTATCTCCTTCGAGATAGCTGAGCGAATCCAGAGTTAATTCATATTTGAGTTTAAATTCCCACAGCGTATCCGGCGCTATCGGAGGCTCGGCTATTCTTAGTCTCAAATATCTTGGACTGGCTCCAAACTTGTTGTTGGTCGGATAATCTCTAACCGTGGCCAAAATTCCGGTCGGAGCCGTAAAATATGGAACCTTATCGAGCAAAAATCTTCTGGCGCCGTTCTCATCTTTGCCTGCGGCGCTGGCCGCGAATGTTTGCCGCCTGCTTCCATGCGAGAAAAACGAGGCGTTGTCTATGTATTCGAATATAACAGATTTGAAAAGCGGCCCTCGGGTGTCATTCAGCGAAAACCCTACCGTAAGCGGACTTCTGGGAGTGTTGGAACTGTCGCGAGCTTCAAAATGCAAGTGCGGATCTTTTGTCCCCGTTTTACCTGTAAAACAAATCGTGTCTCCCTGATTCACGCGAAACTCACTGGATTTGAATTCCTTCTGGATGAAATATGATTGCTCTTTAAGCTGTTTTCGCTTGACGACTCTTTCGATTTCGGGACTGAACCGATCCAGATGCGCCATCACATAGAGACTGCCGTTATCGCCTTTTAGATACAGGGCTTTACCGAATCCAAAATAATTGACAGAGACTTTCCATATGTATCCGCTGACAGTCGCCAGCACCGGTCTGCGCTTGTCCCCGGTACGCAGATCAAGGCCATAGTGGAATCTGCCAGGGCGATAGTCGCCGAAACCCGAAGAAAAATCCGGCTTCCCGGCCAGAGGCCAAATAACTCCCGAATCTCCTCTGGAGATTTGGTTTGACGGTTCAGCCTTGGTGGGCGTTTCGCCGATAGCTCTCTGGCTAACCGAAATGCCCGACAACAGGAGAATCAAAACGGCCCGAAGCGGACCCGGCGCTCTCAAAATAGTATTCTTCGTTCCTGAAACGATATTCCTCCCTCTCAAAATTGCCTCCTGCGGCAAGGCTCTGATTTTGGCTCTCAAGTTCATGCAAAAGATTGTACCCAGACGGTTCCCACTATGTCAATCTCAATCGTAACATCCTGCCCCACATAACAAAAATAGATGGAAGGGGTCATTTGAAACATCCTTTGAAGACTGGCCGCATTTGGTCCCTTTCTTGCGGTTAATCGGGAGTATAAATCCAGGGGCTTGGTCAAACTCCGATCCGGTAATTCCGGGAAATATTTTCGCCCTGGCCATTACTGGGATGACGCTTGCCAAGACCGGGGCCTGGGTTATATTTGCGACTCGTGCCGACAGGCGGCCCAAATGAGATTTTACTGTCGGGAAAGACCACTATCGAGATAGAACATAATGTCAGCAGGAGATAGCAATGTTTGAACTTATGCGCAGATTTATTAAGCCAGGGATATACCTGACTCTAACTTTTTTCACCCTTCTAATTGTGGTTCAATGGGGAGGTGATTTCGCGGGTCGCAGTCAGTTCGCCAATCCCAATCAGGCTGTGGGTGTGGTAAATGGAGAGGAAGTTTCTCCGGAGCTTTTCAACCGCGTTTACAGCAACCTGTTTGCAAACGAGCAGGCTCAATCCGGACCCGAAGTCTCGGAGACACGTCAGTCCCAGCTTAGGGCGGAAGCCTGGAATACCATAGTCGCCGACATGATCCTCCAACAAGCTATAGCTGAGCTGGGAATAGCAGTATCCGAGCAGGAGCTTTTTCAGTTTATCCGGCTTAATCCACCTCAGATTTTGAGAAACCAGCCGCAATTTATGACTGATAGCCTTTTCGACTATCAAAAATATATTCAGATAATGTCTGATCCGGCCAATGCCCCCTTCTGGGCTCAGGTTGAGCAGTATGTCTTGCCACAGGTGCGCTCGGCGAAAATGCAGGAAGTCGTCACCTCCGGGGCCAGAGTTACAATCGAAGAAATTCGCAGAGAATTTGTGCGCAACAACGAGGAAGCTAAGTTTGCCGTTGTAAATTTGACCATGAAAAGATTCACGGACCCGTACCCGGAAGTGACCCCCGAGGAGGTTCGCGAGTTCTATGACAACAATATCGAGACATACATATACCCGGAGCGTCGCAAAATTGATCTGACGCTATTTCCGAAAGAAATCAGCGAGGACGATTGGGAAAGAGTGAAACTGGATTGCCAGCAAATCTCGGACGACATCCACGCCGGATCCGATTTCGTGCAGATGGCGGCGCTTTACGGAGAGGACGCAACCTCGTCCGATAGTGGTAATCTTGGGTTTTACCCGGTGGAGGATCTTGATTCGCAATATGTCGCAGGCGCGATCGCTCTTGAAATTGGAGCCGTGTCTGACGCCGTGCGCAGTCAATTCGGGTGGCATGTTATCAAGCTCCTCGGTATTAAAGATAGTCTTGGAGAAGAAACTGAATCAAAGGACGACATAACGCAAATCAACACAGCGCATATTCTTCTCCAGGTGAAAGTCTCGAATGAAACACTTGATAATGTTCTGGACAAGGCCCGTCAGTTTCGTAATTCCGCCGAAGAGAAAGGGTTTGCTCAAGCTGCCGAAGAGATGGAAATTGAGACCCTTGTTACGACACCATTCAGAGAAACCGACGCGATCCAGTATCTCGGTCCCGACTTTTTTGCCCGTGAATATGTTTTCAAGAATGAGATTGGAACAATATCTGGTATCTACGAAAACTCGTCGAACTATTTTGTGATGCGAGTAAAAGAAATCCTGCCCGAGGGCGCGCAAAAATTCGAGGAATTGCAACAGGGGCTTGAAGTAGCCGCTCAACTCGATAAGGCCAAACAAATCTGTCGCGACACGCTACAACAAGCATATAA
>JACZUZ010000296.1 GCA_022572905.1 Candidatus Zixiibacteriota bacterium
GGATGAATCCGAAACACGACCACTTTGGTCGGTTGCAGTTACATAAACCCTGTAGCTTCCCAGCGTGGAATATGAATGCGCCGCCGAAAGTGTATCACCACTGGCGCCCAGAGCTGTAACGGTCTCGGCGCCATCGCCCCAGAGAAATGTCAGCCGAATCGAATCGCGCTCGGGATCAGTTGCAAAGCTTGATAATTCGAGCGGAAATCCTATAACTCTCAAATCATCACCATTGGGGGCGGCGGGAGGATTGGGCTTGTCGTTGGTGACGGGATTCAAAGCGTTGTCCGACGAACATGCCAACGCTAAAGAAACTATGACCAGAGTAATGGCCAGGCGAACCCCAATTGAAACCACATGATTTCCTGCGACGCTTTTTCGGTTTCCTGGCGCCATTCCCAGCTTGCAAGTCATCCTGAAATCATAGCTCATGATTATTTAACAACTCAGCGCCCCAGCTTGTTCGCCGCTTTTTCTGTGTCAGAAATTAGCGGCCTAACGCTGATTGATTCGCCAATTGCGGACTGCATCCATTGCTCCGGATATATGCTTCCCAGCTTGCACATGCGCTCCATTTCTCTGGCAAGATTCTTGTTCTTCAGGTATTTTCTAACCTGGTAATCGATAACATGTCCCATAGGATACTCCGCCAGATAGAATTCACACCAGAGAATATGCGAGTAAACCGCAATGAGGCCGAACCCTTCAGAACCAAATATTCGCGCATAGTATTTCTTCCAGATTTCATCACCTATTTTGCGAATTGTATTGTGCATCGCCTGTGCCGTTGCGCGGGGATTCTTGTACAGCCAATGAAAGAACTCAATTTCGCAAAGCGCGGCGCCGGCGATTTCGTACGCTTCCCAATATCTTTTTAAGTTGGTGATATTGTCATCATCGCGAGTTTTGCGACCAAGAACAAAGTCGGCCTTGTCTTGAAAAGTAAACGCAAAACCCTCCGTAAAGGCGGTGTTGGGAACTCCCCAGAGAGCGCGATAATCCATTTCATATGACGACAATACGCTCTCCACGCAATGTCCCAGCTCATGCATGAACACTCCGAAGTCCTGTTCAGTTATTCCACTCTTGTCCACACGCACTCGCAATAATTGAATGTCTTCAGGGGCGTAGGGTCCCCAGGCGTGACCAGCGCTGCGAGAATTGTCCACACGAATCTTTGAGCCGATAAATTTGGCGCGCTCATTTGAAAAGCCCAGCTTGATAAGAATTGACGGAATTGCGATGGTCAGCGCGCGCGAATTCGGGTAGCATTTTGCGATATCGAATTTGAGTTTGGGTTTCGCTCCGGTCGCCTGGAACTCTTTGAAATAGAGGTCGTGCGGTTCAATTGGCCGTCCGAGTTTTGATTCAATAAACTTCCCTACTTTTTTTGCCACTGAGGCGGAAAGAATATCCTTGAGAATTTTAACAATTTTCTCCTCGGGAATTTCTCTTTCCAGCTTGAACTTGTTGTCTATGATATTTCCATAGCGCGTATAAGGATCTATTTTGCGAAGGGCGTCATACGCCAGTTTGAATTTTTCCCAGCGCAGAGCTCCGGTCATCCTTGTTTTTTCTCTTGATCCGTTCACTCTGACAGTGTCAGTCTGCTGGTCCCAGACGGCTTCAGGATTTTCTATTATCTGACGGGGAATCTCGCCATCGACCACGCGGCGCATCAAATCTCTGATCGCCCGTTGCTTGATCAGGGCATCCTTCTGACCGTTCAGACCAGTCATATAATCGCGCAATCCCCAATGCGCTATTTGACGGGTTCCCCGCGGAAACTTTATTCGCGGATCGCCGAAATCAATTTTGTCCAAGTTAAGATTGTAGCTCGAAATAAATTTATCTACTTCAGCTTCGGCTTTCGCCGCTTCCGCCAGAAGAGGCGCGGGAATAACTTCTCTACCCAACCCGGACAATCTCCGCGCCGCCCAATCTTTGCGAGAGCGAGGTGGTTTTGTTTCGTCGGTTCCAAAATTTATTTGCGCAAGGGCCGCGATTCTGAAATCCCGCAAATCCTGGGAAAGATGGGTCGACGCTGAAAACGCTCCCAAAAGTTCGTCTCCCGGAGTCAATGGGTTGTCAGCTATATCCAACCCGGAACGAGCGACCTTAACCATCATTTGAAAATATCCGCTCAATGCGCCTGAAAACTTATCAAGCTTTTCAAGCAGCGCTACCCGATTCTTCCCCGGTAAAACATAATGTTTAAGGCAGAACGCTTTGAATTCCGCCTCAGAGCTTTTAGTCGTATCCCAGACCATTGCGGCGAACTTTACGCCGCGCCGAATATCTAACTTGTATTTTTGTCCGAACTTCTTGTCAAGAGCGTTTGTCGTCGATCTTGTGGAAACTTTTTTTATTTTCTTTACCACTATTGCTTCTCTCTTGAATTCAATTAGCGCTCAAACAGGAATTCATCCAACTTGGTAGATGATCGCCAAGTAATACGAACCGGCGAGTCGTCCGGTCCCGTTAGCATAGTCATATTTATTATACAGGTCAAAAGCAAAAATTCTATCTAGTGACTTTGATCTGTAATTACAAGTCTGGCAGATTCGCCGACAGCGCCATAGACAAATGCGGCTTGCCCGTACTTCGCCGCAAAACCCAACGCCGCAGATTCGGTGATACCCAGAACAAGCGCTCCGGTCTCGACGGGCCATTCTGCGCTATCGGCCACGCTCTCTCCTCTGAGAAACTCATATTTCTCCATTGCGAGATCCCGGAGAAGCTCTTCCTGGCGTTGATCGTTCCTCAGCGCTGTCTGTTTCCTGGATTGAGGATTGTGCGCAGTGAGGAAAGCCCATTCCTTGGCGCCAGTTTCAATTAGAATTTTTTCCAGAGCAATACAAATCTCTCCGACGCGAACTACAATTTTCTCGCCTTTGTGCCAAGCAGTATAAGACGTTCGCCTATAAGAGTCGATTAGTTCTTGAGACAGCGCCATTGTATCAAGAGATCTGAATAGTCAAATGAGGAAGTTATGTAATTATTTTAAGGACGCCCTGTTCTCAAGTGCGTGCGGGCGCTTAATGACACCTAGTTTTCAAAAACACTGAGGATCAGGGCCGTCGGAGAAAATATATTTGATAAGATATGTAGCGTCGCCAACATTAACATCCCCCGATCCGTCGGCGTCGCCGGATTCCAGGGGAACGGGAGGAGCTTCGTCACTGAAAATATACCTGATAAGAAATATGGCGTCGCCGACATCCACCGCGCCTGATCCGTTAGCGTCACCGCAAGTGAAGATAATTGGAGCGACTGAACCCGCTACTCCAACCGGGCTATAAGAAGCAGCCTCCGCAAAGAAAAGTGGCGAGTATCCACCGAATCCGACAATCGGCACATCTACCGGAGAGCTCGTCGGACTAACCGAAAAATATAGGCTCAGGATCAACCCCGAATCGGGACCGACTAATGAATCGGCTCCCTGCAGGAAGGATGTCGCGCTGAACACCGCGCGTAGTGTGAATGGATCTACGACTATCAAACCCGACTGAGCAAAATGCTCAATCCTCGTCCCGGCGGTTGAAGCGGAATCGAGGAATATCCCGGATGATCCCGCCCAGGAGAAGGGGATAGGAACGGCGTAGAAAG
>JACZUZ010000297.1 GCA_022572905.1 Candidatus Zixiibacteriota bacterium
TATGAATTGATATATACTATTTGGCATGGATCTCATTCCAAACACAGTATTGAAGGACCGCTACCGCATTCAGGAAAAACTCGCAACCGGCGGTATGGGGTCGGTATATTTATCCCACGACATTGCCTTGGATACCTTGGTGGCCATCAAGGCAAACATCAATCCCGGCGAGCAAAGTTCCCGCCAGTTCTTGCGCGAAGCCAAGCTGCTGGCTGCCCTCCGCCACCAAAATCTGCCGCGTGTTACCGATTATTTCGTCCTGGATAGTACTCAATATCTGGTCATGGACTACATTCCTGGAGATGACCTGTCTGAACGGTTGGAAAGCAAGGGCCCGCAGCCATTGGAGCGAGTGTTGGAATGGGGAAACCAACTGACCCACGCGCTTACTTATCTGCATACTCAGGATCCCGCGGTAATCCATCGCGATATCAAACCTTCTAACATTAAGATCACTCCTCAGGGGCACATCATTCTGGTCGATTTCGGCATCGCCAAAGCCGCCACCCAGCTTCACGAAACTCGCACCGGTGAAATCAAGGGCAAGCTCTCTTATATGTCCCCTGAGCAAGTGATGGGCAAAGAAATGGATCATCGCTCAGATATTTTTTCACTGGGTGTTGTTCTCTATGAACTTATAAGCGGGCAGGCGCCTTTTAAGGGAGATTCCGAAGCCGCAACGCTGAATTCTGTTTTGACAGCAACGCCGGAGCCTCTTTCGCGTTTCAAAGCCAACATACCCGAAAGATTGCAGGGAATTATGGATAAGGTTCTGGAGAAATCTCCCGGCGAACGCTATCAGCACGCTGACGACTTGCTGGTTGATCTCCGTAAGGTTTCCGCGCAAATGAAGGGAGTTCATTCCGGAGAAATTTCATCCGAATCGGGGGCCGCAATGAGCGCAAGTTCATCGTCGCGAAGATTCGGTCCGCTAGTGGTCGCCGCAATTCTGGCTCTGGCCGCGGCTACCGGATATTTTATATATGATCAATCAGGAAGTAAGAAAAAGTCTGTATCCGAAAGCGAGAAGTCAGCTGTCAAAACGCTCGTTGTTCTTCCATTTCAAAACTTAAGTAATTCCGAAGATGAATACTTCGCCGATGGTATCACTGATGAAATAACATCCAAACTAGCGATGGTCAAGGGCCTGCGCGTGATTTCCCGCACCAGCGCGATTCAATACAAGAATTCCAACAAGAGCCTCAAGGAAATCGGAAATGAGCTGGGCGTGGATTACATCCTTGAGGGCACCGTGCGCTGGGACAAATCCGGCGCTGTCAGCAGGGTGCGCATCACGCCGCAATTGATCAAAGTCGCCGATGACTTTCATATCTGGGCGGATAATTACGAGCGAGAATTGACTCAAATTTTCGCCGTGCAATCAGAAATCGCTACGAACATTTCCCAAGCGCTCGGCGTGACTTTGCTTGAGCCGGAGAAAGAGGCCATCTCCGCAGAGCCGACCGGCAATCTCGAAGCCTATGATTTCTATCTGCGCGGAGTCGATTACAGTGAGAGATTTTCAGGTCCGGAAGATTACGAGCTCGCAATACAAATGTTTGAAAAAGCCGTCGAGTTGGATAGCGTGTTTTATCAGGCGCACGCTCAACTGGCCACAATATATTCTAATCAATACTTTCGTGGAGTAGACAGAACCAAAGAAAAGCTAGCGCTGGCAAAAGCGTCGGCTGAGCGAGCGTTTCGATTCGCAAATGGCAAGCCCGAAGGTTTTCTGGCCATGGGCTATTATTATTACTATGGTGAGAGGGATTTTAACCGGGCGCTTGAACAATTTGATAGAGCGTTAGAGCTTCAACCCAATAACAGCGATGTTCTTGCCGCGGCCGCTTATGTGCTCAGGCGCCAGGGGAAATGGAATGAATCGATCGCCAGGCATTCTAAGGCTACTCAGATCGATCCACATTCTCTAAACAAGGCCTTTAATCTAGTCGACACATATTTGAGACTCCGAAGATTCGTTCACGCTACTAAAGTTCTTGAACGCTGTCTGGAACTTTCACCGGATCACGGGCCAACTCATATTTTCCTGGGACATGTTCACGCACTGGCCCAGGATAATCCCACGAAATTGTTGGAAGGAATCGATAACGCTTCGCGGTTTCTCGGAGAAAATAATCTTCGAGAATGGCGTATGGCGACGCTCATTGACACAAGGGAGTTCGATTCTGTGGTCAAAATGGATTGTAGCGCCGCTGATTTTCGAATTACGGATAGCTCCACATATTATGAATTTAAAGGATTCGCTTTCATGAGATTGAATGAAAGTGAACGGAGCCAGGCCTATTTTGATTCCGCACGAGTTCTCGGTGAAAACCGAATTGCTCTGAGTCCCGATCATGCGCCGCATCATGCGAATCTTTCTTACGCTCTGGCTGGATTGGGGAGAGCCGATGAAGCCATTGCTAGGGCGAAGCGCGCTGTTGAGATTCTTCCGTTGTCTGAAGATGCATACACCGGCGCCGATATGATTTTTAATCTCGCAGTAGTATATTTGCTTTCAGGCGAAATAGAGCTGGCCCTTGACAAGCTCGAATTTCTGATGACAATTCCGTCCGATCTGAATGTTGCCGGTTTGAGGAATTCTCCTTTTTACGATCCCCTCCGCGACCATCCGCGCTTCAAAGCCCTAATAAAAAAATACAAAAACGCGGAAGCGTTATAGTTTCTTTTCGAATAAAGGAATTTTAATATGAATTTATTTTCGCGCTCTTTTTGCTGTTTAATAATTTTTGAAGCGCTCATGCTCGCAGTTCCGGCAAGCGCTGACGAGACAGAGGGCATTAGCTCCGGGCTGACAGTCGCAAAAATAATGCGCGATCCGAAATGGATGGGTTCATCACCGAAGGGCATATTCTGGTCGGAGAATAGCAAGAGTATCTATTTCAAATGGAATCCAGAAAACGCGGACGGAGATTCGTTGTATGTCGTTCCGCGTGGCGGAGGGACACCGCGCAAGGTAACGCTCGAAGAGCGCAAAGCTCTTCCTTCGGAAAATGGCGATTACAATAAATCGTACACGAAAAAAGTTTACGCGAAAGACGGGGATATTTATCTCCTTGATATAAAGCGCAGCAAAAAGGTACAAGTAACCAACACGCTTGACAAAGAATCCTCTCCGGTATTCAATCTCAAAGAAAACAAGATCATTTACGAATTGGACAATAATTTATTTTCGTGGAATCTCTCAAGCGGCGAAACAGTCCAGATAACAGACTTTAGAACAGGTTCAGACAAATCTGAAGATGAAGAACCCAAGGGCGCACAGGAGAAATGGCTTAAAGAGCAACAATTGGGATTCATTCGTGTTCTCAAAGAGCGCAAAGAAAAAAAGGAACGAGATAAAGAGTCCAAAGAGGAAGAAGAACCGAAGCGTCCGCTTGAAATTTATCTTGATGGGAAAAATATCCAGGCGATCACGCTCAGTCCGGATGGACGCTATGTAACATTCCGTCTGGAAAAAGAGACCGAGAGTGATAAGCGCACAATAACGCCGAATTACGTCACCGAATCCGGATTTACCGAAGACCTCAACGCTCGCACGAAAGTTGGCCGCAAGGGTTCAACATACGAATT
>JACZUZ010000298.1 GCA_022572905.1 Candidatus Zixiibacteriota bacterium
GCGTCAGCTCGAGGAGATAGAGGGAATTAGCTGGATCCGCTTGGTTTATTTGCACCCTCAAATGTTGAAATCTGATTTAATTGATTATATAAGTAAATCATATAAGACCTTGCCCTATTATGACTTGCCGATCCAGCACATCCATGACGATATGCTCTCGAGGATGCGGCGGCAGGTTCGCAGAGAGAAGATTGAAGGACTATTGTCCGAAATAAGAAGTAAGAGACCGGACTCCACTATTCGCACTACATTTATAGTTGGGTTCCCCGGAGAGACAGAAAGCCACTTCGGAGCATTATATGAATTTGCGGAATCGTTTAAGTTTGATCGAATGGGAGCCTTTGCCTACTCTTTGGAGGAGGGCTCATCGGCCGCTTTGATGCCGGATCAGGTCCCCGAGGAGGACAAGGCTCTCAGGCTGGACACCCTAAATGAACTCCAGTTCGAAATAGTCGCCAGCAAGAACAGGAAGCTGATAGGCAAGGAAATAACCGCTCTGATCGACACGGTCTCAGCGGAGACTTCGGAGGCGGTTGGTAGAACAATGGCGGATTGCCCGGAGATAGATCCTATAATACGGATAAGACAAAAAATAAACGGAGACAAGAAATCAGCCGCGCTTTTGAAATCAGGCGATATAGTGAGAGTTCTGGTAACCGAAACCGACGGGACTGATTTAATCGCTGAACTAAAAGCGGCCTGATAATCTAAATCTTAACTATGGTACACGTCGAAAAAGCGGGCATATATCTTTCCAAGCCCATCACCTATGTTCTGGTCCTCATATACCTGGCCCAGTCGGCGCTATTAATATATCTAGTTCGCGATAAATATAATCTTGAACGAACTATCGGAGATCAGCATGCGCAAATTGAAAAGATGCAGGAAAAGCTACGCATTTTTAAAGTGATTGACGATTTTCAAATCGGATTCAATGACGAAGAAAAGGGTAAGTTAACAAATGTCATTCTCTCTGAATGTGACAAATACGGCTACGACCCGATGTTCTTGATGGGATTGATTATAACCGAATCGTCGTTAAAGCGCGGACAGGTCAGCCACAAAGGCGCGCAGGGACTAATGCAAGTTATGCCGTTTGTCGGACGCTCTCTCGCCAGTGAATCCGGAGTGGAATGGGTAAATGATGAAACGCTCTTTGATGTTGAAGCGAACATTCGAATAGGCAGCCTCCATCTTTTTCGTCAGATATTAAAATTTGAATCGGTGGATAAAGGTTTGGTCGCGTATAATCATGGCGAGACAGCTCTTCGCAGGAGACTGAAATCAGACAAACCAATGCCGCGAAAATACCTCAAGAAAGTCTTCAACAAATACCAGGAGCTAAAAGAGAAATACAAAACAGTGTCGTAAGCGACTTAGCTCCGTCAACGGAATATGTGCAAAACATGATTAGGATGCGACGACTGTGGATTCACTCCCATAGGACCAGGGAAAGACATCTTGAAGAGAAATCTGAAACATAACCAATCTCCGCAGAATTTCATTATTCGCCACTTATTTGCGGGCGCGCTTTTGGCGTCTGCTTTTTTTGTTATAGCCGCTTGCGGTGGCAGGAGCGGTAAGGTTGCCCTGACAGCCGAAGATCAATTCTCACGCGCCATGAAACAATATGACGCGGGCAAGTATTTCGAGTCCGCCGATCAATTCCAGAAAGTTATCTATAATTTCCCCGGTTCAAATCTAATCGACAGCGCTCAGTTCTATCTCGCATTGTCCTATATAGGTGACAATGAATACGAACTTGCCGCGGTAGAACTCGAAAGACTGGTCAGAAACTATCCAAACTCTCCTTTCGCCGTGCAAAGTGTTTTTATGCGTGGTGTGTCGCTTTTCAAATCAACTCCTTCTCATTATGGTCGTGATCAGAGCGAACTTCTTGTCGCAATCCAGGTTCTGGAAGAATCGCTGATTGATCATCCCGACGCCGAGATGTCAGAAGAGGCCCATGCCGCGCTCGCTGAGGCCAGATCGAGGCTCGCCGAAAAGGATTATCGGAGCGGGGTTCAGTATATGCATATGAGCTCGTATGAAGCCGCTGTAATCTATTTTCAGAGAGTTATTGATGAATACACTTCTTCTTCATTCGCGTCCCTGTCACTATTCGGAATAGGCGAGGCCCGCTTTAAGCTCAAGCGTTATGACGATGCGGAGGAGTCATTCGAAAGTTTCATGACCGTATACCCGGAGCACAAGCGCTCCGCAAAAGCAAAGAAGTATCTCGAGAAGATCAGAGAAGCCAAAGCAAAGGTCAAAAACAACATTTCCTCGGAGCTGGCAAGCGATAGTTTACCGGGGCTACCCACCGAGGACAGTTTTATTGTTGAGTAACTAAACCCTTTCAGGCCAGCGTTAAGAATGTCGTTACCGTATGGATCCGCTTGAAATACTGCGACTTGAAAAACTACTACCTGATTCAAAATGGGGTGTTTTCGGCGGGGCGTTCGACCCTCCTCACTTCGGACATCTGATAATGGCTATCGACATCTGTGAACAGGCAAAACTTGATGGCGTGTTGTTTCTCCCCACTCCGGCTCCTCCACACAAAGAGGCTCCCAACGCGGATTTTGAAACACGCCTGAACATGATTGAAGCGATGCTGGTTGATATTCCGTGTTTTGTAGCTTCCGATTTTGAAAATCGCCTTAGCGCTCCAAATTACACCGTAGACACAATTTCCGCTCTCCAACAAAAGTTTCCGAAAGTCGAATTCAAAATTATAGTAGGCGGAGACAATTTATCCATTCTAAATTCGTGGCGAAACATTGATCGATTGCTTGAAATATCAGAAATTCTGGTGGGATCCCGGCCCGGCTCGCCTGACGATAATCAATTGGATCAGGCGCTAACCAACCGATTTAGGCGATACAAAAGCGCAGAAATAGATATTTCCTCGACACAGTTGCGCGAGAGACGCAAGAACAATCTCCCCCTGAAATTCCGCACATCCGATGCGGTGATAAAGATCATTGAAGAAAACGAGCTTTATAAGTGAGCTCTAAAGATAAAAACCGCAAACGTCTTTTCTTGATTGACGGCCCCGCGATTTATTACCGGGCTTATTTTGCGTTTATTCGCAATCCGCTCATCAATTCTCATGGCGAAAATACGTCGGCCACGTTTGGCTTCACAAACTCTACCCTCAAAATATTGCGCGACGAAAAGCCCGACTATATCGCCGTCATCTTCGACACGAAAGAGCCAACCTTCAGACACAAGCGCTACTCCAAGTACAAGGCCAACCGCGACGCTATGCCGGAAGATCTAGTGGAGCAGCTTCCGCGAATCGACAGTGTGATAGACGCCCTGAATATTCCTTCCTATAAACTGGTCGGATACGAAGCGGATGATATAATGGGCTCTTTCACGAAGAAGGCGGAGGCGCTGGGGATTGATGTGTTTCTGGTTACCGGTGACAAAGACATGTGTCAACTTGTATCCGATCACGTGAAAATCTACAACCCGGGACGGGGTGGAACAAATCCCGAAACAATGGATGAAGAGGGAGGGATAAAGAGGTGGGGAGCAAGACCAAATCAGATAATTGATTTTCTGGCTCTGACAGGGGATTCGTC
>JACZUZ010000299.1 GCA_022572905.1 Candidatus Zixiibacteriota bacterium
GTATTTCTGGGAATGGGAATCGGCGCGGTTTACAAAATCCTAATGAACGGCTTTAAGGTCTGGCCCGAATCGCTCACATACGAAATTAAAAACATCCTCAAAGGCGGAGTGCTCGCTATCGAAGCCACTCCCGCGCTTTTTGGAGTGGGATACATCCTCGGACCGCGCGTGGCGGGATATATGATCTCCGGCGCCGTTTTCGGCTACCTGGGCGTGGGACCGTTATTGGCGTTTATTGGCGATCAGGTTCCCGGAGTTGTATTCGCTCCGGCCAGCGCGGCTCTTGGCGATCCGGCGTTGTCTGATATGACTTCCGGCCAGATTAGAAATTTTTACATAAAATATCTCGGCGTCGGCGCTGTGGCGCTGGGCGGATTTATCGCGCTACTGCGCGCATTCCCGACTATTATCCGCACATTTAAAACAGGCTTTGGTCAGATGTTTTCCAAAGCGGACGTAAGCGAAAACATTCCTCGCACGGATCAGGACATCAAAATGAAATGGGTTGTGACCGGGCTGGCTGTTGTCACTCTGATAATTTTGTTCCTGCCGGGCATTGATATCCGATTTTCGGCCTGGATGTCGTCGATCATTTTTGGATTTTTGTTTGTTGTCGTGGCCGCGCGCATTGTTGGTGAAATCGGTTCAACCAATTCGCCTGTGAGCGGTATGACAATCGCGACACTGCTTGTAACATCATTTATACTGATGGGATTCGGCGCGAGTGGTGTCACCGGCATGGTTACCACTCTCATGGTCGGAACAGTTGTCTGTATTGCGATTTGTATGTCGGGTGACATAGCGCAGGATTTGAAGACAGGCTACCTGCTCGGAGCCACGCCAAGAACTCAACAGTTAACCGAATTTGTGGGATTGATTTTCCCCGCCGCGGCGATGGGCTTTACAATTTTTATTTTGAACGACGCGTTCGGATTTGTGCAAACCGAAGCGACTCCGAATCCTCTGCTCGCCCCGCAGGCCAATGTCATGGCTACTGTTATCGAAGGCGCCTTCGGCGCCAGTCTTCCCTGGGCGCCGATATTTGTCGGCGGGATGGTTGCGCTGGGCGTGGAGCTTTTGGGAATCGGTTCATTGCCCTTTGCTATCGGACTCTATCTGCCCCTGTCGCTCTCCACTCCGATTTTCGCTGGCGGCATATTGCACTATGTCATCAAAAGATCGCGGGGCGGTTCGAGCCTGGTCGAGAAGCGCCATCAACGCGGAATTCTGTTTGCGTCGGGACTGGTGGCCGGAGACGCGTTAATTGGTGTGTTTGTCGCCGGAATGGTTGCCTTCGGGTCAGGCTACCGAGTTTATTTCGAAGAGCACGAGGGTCTGTTCCATTCACTAACGGGCGACATGGGGCCGTATATATCGTCAATTGCATTTGTCGGGCTGGCGCTATTTTCCTGGAATTATTTTAGAAGTAAGAAATAAAGTCTGGCCCAGACCCGTACTTAATCAGGCCAATAGTCAAAGATAAAAAAACGAATTCATTTGTTACCGGAGATTTTATGTTATCGGCGCTTCGTTCCAGAGTCAATGAAAATCCCTGGCCTTATGCGATTTTCGCCACGGCCTTTCTTGTCCGCCTGATATACATTATTGAGAAATCGATTAACGACCCTTCGTTCGCCCTGCCCATGGTCGACGAACTCTGGCATTGGCGCTGGGCGCATGAAATCGCTTACCGCGATTTTTGGGGAGATAGCGCATATTTCCGAGCGCCGCTTTATCCGTATTTTCTGGCGCTTCTCGTTAAGCTAACCAGCTTCCTGACTGTTCCCGGAGAACCGCCGTTTGCACAATTATTCGCGGTGCGAACAATTCAAGCGCTGGTTGCCGCGGGAACCGCTGTGATGGTTTACAAACTCGCGAATGAGAATTTCTCTCGGAAAATCGGAATTGTCGCGGGATTTGGATACGCGCTTTATGGAACTCTCGTTTTCTACGAAACGATGTTGCTTATCCCGGTACTGTTTCAATTCTTGCTGGTAGCTGGAACTCTTTATCTGACGCGCTGGGTCAAAACAAGAGAGCTAAACAAACTGATTGCCTCCGGGTTTATTTATGGTCTCGCCGCGATTTCGCGACCGAATATTCTCCTCGTAGTCGCGCTTCTCTCAGTCTTCATTTATTTCAGTTGGCAGGGCATTGACGCGCGCCGTATGAAACCCGCTTACCGCTTCAAACGTGCGCTGTTCTTTTTGTTGGCGATTCTTATTCCGGTGTTTGCTGTCACTCTTCGCAATATGATAGTAACTGGAGACGCGACGCTTATTTCAACACAGGGCGGCGTAAACTTGTATCTCGGCAACAATCGTCAGGCCGATGGCCTGACAATGCTCTTGCCGGAAGTCGCGCTCGATCAATCTGTTTCCTGGTCGCAGTTCGGAGTTGTAACCAAACGCATCGCCGAACGAGAATCCGGACGTAGTTTGAGCGCCGCAGAGGAGTCATCATTCTGGTCGCGGAAAGCTATGCGTTATATAACGACGCATCCGGGAGACTTCCTGGGATTGACAGCGAAAAAGGCGCTTTATCTTTCGCTGGGATTTGAGAACTCTGATAACAGTGACATATATTTTAACCGTAAACATTCAATCCTAATGAGCGCTCTGCTCTGGTCCGCGCCGATTAAATTCCCCTATGGTCTGCTCTTTCCGCTGGCTCTGATCGGAATGTTCGCAACCTGGAGCAGGCGCAGGGACATCGCGCCCTTTTATATTTTTGCTCTGGGTTACATGCCTACCATATTTCTCTTCTTGGTAACGGCGCGTCACAGATTACCCCTTGTTCCGTTCTTGCTGATTTTCGCAACACTTGGCGCAATTTTTCTGTTTAACAAATTTAAAAGACGCGAGAATCTCGCTAGCGCTAAGACAATGATTGTCGGCGGTTCGTTCGTACTCGTACTGGTCGCCTTTAACATAAATTACTTTGATATCGGCTTTCAAAACACAGCGCAGATATATCACAACCAGGGAATAACTTACGAACGCCGGGGCGATTGGAAAGAAGCGGAAATGGCGTACCGTCAGGCTGTCAAAGAAGATTCTCTCGCATATGTATCATGGAACGCCCTTGCCTTTAGTTTGCAGTCGCAGGGTCGAACTGAAGCGGCCGGGTTCGCGTATGAGCGCTCACTTGCGATACGACCCGATTATATTGAGGCAAGCTTAAATTTCGGTCGCATGCTCGAATCGCTCGGCTTCTCAGATCGCGCATTATCGCGCTACGAAGGAGCGGCCGCCCAGAGACCGAATGACTTTCGGCCGCACATAAATATTGGCAATGTGCATATGCGACGTCGAGAATACGATCTGGCGGAAATTAGCCTCAAGACAGCAAAGCGCCTCGCTCCCGAGAACAAGGAAGTCTATTTTAAGCTGGGCGAACTTTATGGACGGCTGGGAAAATTCTTCGAGGCGGAAAAGTCATTCAAGCGCGGGGCGTATCTCGGTGAGCCCGGAGCTATCGCCTATCTCAATTG
>JACZUZ010000008.1 GCA_022572905.1 Candidatus Zixiibacteriota bacterium
GGTTGGAATGATCACTGGGCTTCAGCGGGAAATATAATTGATTCAAAACGTGAAACCGCCCAGCCGCTGATACTCTATCTGCAAAACGCTCTCGGACGATTAAAAATATATCAATATCTTCGCAAGAGCCTATTGAGCGCAATCGAACCACCGTTGGCGGAGATGGTGATCGCAGACGGCTACCAAAATCGGGTCCCTCTTGGCGAATTCGGGAATAATCTCTTGGCGATCTGTCGAAGCGCGGTCATGGTCGGAGCTATTCCAGTATTATTGACTTCCCCAATTCCCTCTCGCGCGATTTACTATCCTCCAAATCGAAATTCCAGAATGCATGAAGTCCACGCGCAATACAATTTGGAAATTCGTCGAATTGCGTTCGAGAATAATATTGAACTTGTCGACTTGGCGAACGAGTTCGACAAATTCGACGACCTATTTGACAACGCTGAGAAAGACCCGATACACTTCAATTCAAAAGGTCACACAGTGGCGGCCCAGACGATTCTCAAAACGCTCAAAGAAATAAATATAATTGAATCTGGTAGCTAAGACAAAGTTCTTCTCACAGCTTTACGCTTCCGGAGCGTAGCGATCAAGCGCATTGATCAGCCTGTCAATGTCGCTCTCATTATTGAATAGATGGGCTGAGATTCTAATTGAATCCTCGCGTAGCGCACAGATAATTTTCCCCTCTGACAAAAACATGCTCAGTTTTTCGCTGTCAGAACAAGTGAAACAGAAAATTGATGAACGCTCATCTTCGTCCAATGAGCTGACGATTTGATAACGCTTGTCATTACTTATAAAGCCGATCAATTTGTCGAGGAGTATATGCGTATGACGCTGGATATTTTCCACACCCAAATCACAAATCAACTCGAGCGAGTTCGACAGCGCGACCAAGTGCGCCGCAGGCGCTGTTCCGGTTGAGAAACGCCGCGCATCTGGTAAGAGCTTACGCCGAAAATCGAACAGGTTAAAATAATCCGGCCAGTCAACCGAAAGCCAACCCCGCGCAACGGGTTTCATATCTTCTCGTGCGCGCTCAGAAATCACAACGATTCCAATACCCAGCGGACCGAGAAGCCACTTTTGCGCTCCACAAGCGAGTATGTCAATTTTCAAATCTCGAAAGCTGATTGTCTCTGCGCCGCATCCCTGAATGCCATCAACGACAAAATATGCTCCGCACGACTCAGCCAATTTCGATATTTTAGAAAGCGGAAGCTTGAACCCATCATGAAACTGCACAAAAGAAACCGCAATCACTTTCGTATTTTGGGTTACAACTTCCCTTATAGACTCAAACGAAAACTTATTGTCGCAACTCTTTGCGAAACGCACTTTCACTCCCCGCTCTTCAAGAGCCAACCAGGGATAAACATTCGCAGGATAGTTAATTTCCGTTAAAACAACTTCGTCGCCCTTCTCCAGCGGCAATCCGAACGCGGCAATATTTAATCCGAAACCGGTATTGTAAGCGTAAGTAATATTTTCCAGATCGGAACCTGTTACTCTCGCTCCTAAATTTCGGACTTGCTCGAACGCTTCCCACATTAGAGTGTCTGTTTTCCACGGGGTTTCCGAAGCCATTTGGTAGTACGAATTCAGCGCCTTGAGCGTTCGTTTTGGCAATGGTCCCACAGCGGCAGAATTCAGATAAACACTGTCAGGCGAAAGCTGAAATTCATCGCGTGCTTTTTCAAACATTTGTGATTTTGAAGTCATGTTTAATTCGAAAATGTGTGGGCTAAAGAGAATATAAAATACCAATTAACGCCAGTGATCCGCCAAGCTTAAGCAATTGCGATAGAGCTAAAAAGAACAGAGCAGGAATCGGAAATTTGGATTTGAGTGAAATAGTCATAAGCAACGGGGTTGATGCAACCGCCACGCAGCCTAGCGCTATCGCAATTCCCGCTCGGGCTCCTTCAAACGGTATAAGCAAATACAAAACTCCGTAGACCATGAGAGGCGTAGCCGCATAGAACGCAATGTCTACTATCAACTGAGTGATCGAAATCACACGGGGTGGATTTCCCTCCAGATACTTGATCTCGCCGCTCCACAATCCCTTTTGCATTAGTTTTCGCTCAATCGCGTTCAATGCTATTTGGATAATAGAAAGGTATAACGCGCACGAAACAAGAGCGACTAGTATCAGCTTAGGATATAACAATTAAAGCCATCCCTTCTCGCGATACCATGCCACAGTTTCAAGCGCTCCAGTGGGGAATTTGTTTTGCGGTGAGAATCCAAAGTGACTCATTGCTTTCTCAATCGACACCTCCCATGACTGAAGAATTTCGTGCGCTTTGTCTCGAGTAAGCATAGGAGTTTTGCCGATTAGTGAAAAACTAACTTCAACAAGCGCTCCAATTACACGCAGTAACCATCCCGGAACAGGAAGCGCCACACCCTTTCGACCGACAGCGCTACCAATATGATCAATAAGTTCCTTGAAACTATATGATGTTTTTTCAGCAATAAAATAACACTCCCCGCTCCGGGCTTCAGAAAGCAGCAAAGCGAGGATCGCTTGAGAAAGATCGTCAACGTGAATCAATTGAATCCGGCGGGATATGTCTCCCACCTTCGGCCTTATTCCTTTCGAGACAATTTCAAAGAAAGAAAACATTTCGCGGTCACCGGGTCCGTAAACCGATACGGGGCGCACTATTTGCAATTCGATTTTGTCCTGATACTTCGCTAGCGCCCGCTCGCCCTGCAATTTTGAACGTCCGTATTCACTGACCGGCGCAGGTGAATCGGATTCGAGTCGTGGCTCTCCAAAAGATGGCCCGGCCGCGGCCTGGGATGACACGAATATGAACCGTTTTACGGTGTTTGAGTTTAAGGCCGCCTGGATGAGCGACTCACTTCCCACGGCGTTTACTTTTTTGAACATAGACTGTCGTCTGGCTTTAACAACTCCCGCATTGTGAATGACCGCGTCCGTTCCTTCCACTAATCCGTTCAAGCTTGCCGAATCAGTCAAATCGCCATAGCGAAACTCGACATTCATTCCGTCCAGCCCGCTAACATCCGCTCCCCGCCTGACACCTGCGACTACGTCCAGTCCGGCGCTCAAAAGGGCTTTGCAAATTCGCCGACCCACAAATCCATTGGCGCCGGTAACGAGTGTTTTGGGTTTCCAGTTTTTGGGAGACAATTCGGGCATGGTCTATAATGTTTTATGAATGACAACTCAGAAATTAAAACGCGCTTAGAATTCAATTAACTCGCTGATGTATATTTCGGCGTTGCGATCTTTATAGCTATTTTTTGGAAGTTGGGCCTTGAGGCAAATTCTCTCAAGCGCTTTCGCCGTGCTTTCGTCGGGGCCGGAGGACTCGTTCGGCAGACTGAAAGCCTGATTAAATTCGAGCTTAACCATTATTCCGTGTGTCTTGATACTTATTTTCTTCAAATCGTGAATTCTTTTGAGCGATGACAAAAGAGTGACCCGAAAGCTAATTTGATCTTTCAGCTCCTCGGCGGGCGACGGACTTTCAGAAAGATGCGCTTCCAGCGCCGAACTCGCCGCTTCGGCCGTGGCTTCGAGAAGCGTTGTTCGCGATTTGATAAATCCGGATTGACCTACCGGCTTGCCATCTTTGAAAGCCGATACATAAACACCCATGCGTCCATTCAGTTTCTTTGAACTGGATTCCGGAACGGTGTATTTATCGCCCTGCGCATTGGCGAAAGCGGATTCCATAGCTATGTTCTTTAAGAATTCTTTATCTTCATCGTTGAGATCGAATCCATCTGAGTCTCTATCCCGCCCTGTAGTCAGTCGAAGCTCGGGCATTGTCTTGGAGCGTGTAAAGACCATCGAAAGATGCCCAATTACTTCGCGTTCTGAAACTTCGGATTGTATGTATTCAATATCCAGCGCCTCATCAACACCTAATCTTTGAATACAAATCAGGGAGCCAATCAGTCCGACCATGCCGCAAGCCTCAACCTGCTTAGCTTGGTAGAGATTCATTAGACGCTCGGGATCAACTTTTCGCAGAGCGTCTCTGGTTAAATTATCCAGCGTCGCTCCCGCTGAACGTGAATGATAATGAGACAGATCGGTTGAAATTACTATAAGCGCGTTCTCTCGCCGCAAACACGAATACAAAACTTCGCCCAGAGTCCGAGCGGAGCTAATTTCCTGATCGCCGGTAACGATCGGAACGAGCTTGAATTTCCCCAATCCAATCTGAAGAAACGGAAGCGTGGCTTCAATCGTAAACTCTTTTGAATAGTCTCCTCCGCTGTGACCGTTCTGTGAGGAGTACACAGTTCTGTTCAGCGAAGTTATTTCCTCAACCAGCGGTTTGTTTATTTCTATTTCACCCAGTGGCGTAGCGTAGGTGTCGCCTGAGAAAACAGAAACGCCTGGGAAAAAACCCGAATGCGATGGGGCCACAACTACCACGGTTTCGTATTCATACCCGACCGCCTGTACATACGCCGAAGCGGCAACCGCTCCTGATTTTTCATAAGCGCTGTGGGGCGCCACGATCGCCAGAGGAGAACGACTCAATGGGATCTTCTTTGCGTTTGAATAAAATTCCGAAAGAGTCCTGGCCAGAGCGCTTGGTTCCGCCGGATAGAGAATCCCCGCAGACTGGGGTTTGCGATGAAGCGGATGACTCATGGGACGTGAATCACCAGAATCGCTAATGGCTCTAGAACTTTTAAAATTTTCCATAGATTTCAAAACCGTTATGCGTCGACATTGATTCGCAGACGACGCTTGTGAGGACGAATCTACTCAGACAATGGGGTGAGGTCAAACGAGATGCGGCAAGGTAGAGGATGAATTCGTTGCAGTAAAATTGAAGCTTTCTTTACTATGACGGGAAACTGCAACTATAAATCCAGCGACTAGGAATCCTGCGTTTTGCTTCCGCCGTTTTTTGCCTTGGTTTTGGTACTGACACCGGTAAGATTGGCCGCTTCAAGCATGGATGTCAAAGCCCCCATGACACCGGCCGCTTCCATGGGGATAAAGAGCTTATTGGCGGGATTATCGGCCAGGCGGGGTAGCATTTCGAGATATTTCAGAGCGATAATAGAGCTATCGGGTCGTCCCTCATGGATGGCATTGAAGACGCTACCAATAGCCTTGGACTCTCCTTCGGCCACCGTTATCTGTCGGTACTTTTCAGCGTCCGCCCGCTCACGCACCGCCTGAGCCTCGCCCTCCGCCAGCAGGACAGCCGCCTTTTTGGCTCCCTCCGCTCTGGTGATTTCGGCCTGGCGCTCGCCCTCCGCCTCAAGGATGGCAGCGCGCTTATCGCGCTCAGCCTTCATTTGCCTGCTCATCGCTTCTGTTATGTCCACGGGCGGATCAATTCGCTGAAGCTCAACCCGGTTGACCTTTACGCCCCATTTGTCGGTGGCGCTGTCGAGCGCATCGCGCAACTGACTGTTTATAGTGTCGCGCGAGGAAAGACATTGATCCAAATCGAGCTCGCCGAGAACGTTTCGCAAATTTGTCTGCGCCAGTTTCGTCGCCGCGCGGATGTAGTTGGATATTTCATAGCGCGACCTTGTTGGCTCTGTGACCTGACAGTATACAATCGCGTCCACTTCCACATTGACATTGTCTTTGGTAATCACAAGTTGCGGCGGAACGTCAAGAACCACTTCACGCATATCCACTTTCAAAACAATATCCAGAAAAGGAATAATAACATTCAAGCCCGGATTGAGAGTGCGCTGATATTTTCCCAAACGCTCAACCAGTCCTCGCTCGAATGGACGAATTATTCGGATACTCATTATTCCCATTATGAAAGCGAAAACAACAATCGCCCCAACAAATATCATCATTCCAAAATCCTGCATGATTAACACTCCCCGATATTAAATTCCGCTATTAAAGTAAGGCTAAGAAAAATATCCAGCGTATTTATTCCGAGACCTCAAATTCCTCAGATTCCTGTTTGGCGCTGACGACCAGCTTGTTACCATCCACACTTTGTATTACTACCTCACTCCCGAGAGCGAATTTGCCTTCCGCGCTTGCGCTCCAAATTTCTCCCTGCACCCGCACCTGCCCTTTGGCCTCGATAGGATCAATTTCTTTGACAACAATCGCCGATTTTCCTACGAGAGCGTCGACATTTGAAAGCAATCCGCCGCCCGCCGAGATTTTCCGGGCGATACGCCGGGTGACCGGGATAAGAAGAATCGTGATAACACCAAATATTCCGATCTGGTAAAGAGTTTGCTCTGGGTAAAATTGGGCGAGCAGCGCCGCTCCCACCGAACCGACCGCAAAACAGACAAAAATCAGTCCCGGTACGGCAACTTCGATAATTAGAAAAATCAGCCCCGCCGCCATCCATATCCAGAATAGAGTTTCCATGTAATCTTCCCTGAGTAGTTAACCTCTGTGAAACCGACGCACGTATGTGGCGCTCGGACCAAAAGCAAGCGCCGCGCATGCAGTTTCGCCACATAAATCTTGCTCATTTAGGCTTCGCGCTCGAATTCGACCCCATTCATAATTCATGGTTACTATTTCTGGGAGTTTGAGAGCTATTGGGACATATTGAAATCAATGAACACCAAATCGAAAAGAAAATCGAAAATTAAATCAAATGTTGATGTCTACCGCAGGTTCGCAGAAGTGTACGACGATATCTCGGCGGACAGTCATTCTCTGAACATGGTTGATTACACACTCAGGATATTTCGCAAATTCAGATTAAAACCCAAAACCGGGCTGGATCTCTGTTGCGGAACAGGAAGCGCTGCGATAGCCCTGGCCGAACTGGGGTTTTCGATTACCGGTGTGGACAAATCAAAGCACATGCTTCGCTATGCCCGGCAAAAAGCCAAAAGCTCAGGGCTCACGAAGCTGAATCCCAATTTCGTGAATGACTCTCTTCCTCAACTGAAACAAACGTCAAAAGAATCTTTCGAGCGCTATGATTTCGTAACTTGTTTTTTTGACAGCTTAAATTATATGCTGACCGAGAAGGAGCTGTCTCTCGCCTTCAGAGCTGTTTCTGATCGATTGCGGCCGGGTGGATTGTTTATTTTCGATCTGAATAGCGCCGAGGCGCTAAAGAAAGTCTGGGGGGAAGACGTATTCGGAAACGCTTTCGATGACTCAGCCTGGATTACCAAGGGAGTCTATTTTGCGCGAGCGAAGATGGCGACCGTGCGGCTGATTATGTTTGTTCGAAAAGGCTCGACGGAAATCTGGCGAAGGTTCGAAGAATCCCACACCGAAAAAGCCTATCACATTATCGACGTAAAAAGATTTCTCAAGCTAGCCGGACTAATACCTGTGGCGAGTTATTGTTGTCTTACTTTTGCCAAGGCCAAAGAGCGGGATCATCGGATTTGTTTCGTCGCTCGCAAACCGGAATAAGAATCGTTTACCTAGCGCGAAAAGTCGATTCGTTTCAATTCGCAATTTCAACCTGATAAGTCAAATCAACTTTTTCCATTAGTGATTGAGACACACTGCAGTACTTATCTTGTGACAATTGAACGGCGCGTTGCGCTTTTTGTTGATCTAGATTTTTCCCATCCATACGAAATATCAGCTCAATCTTTTGAAACAAGCGTGGCGGTTCATCACGCCGGTGTCCTATCGCTTCAATCTCAAGAGACTTAAGCTCCTGGCGCATTTTCTTCATTATCATGACCACGTCAATACCGATACACCCGATCAGGCCATACAAAATTAGCTCTACCGGTGAATATCCTTCCCCGCCACGGCCGTCTGAGTTCTTTGATTCGTCCGTAGAAATTGGCAGACCAAATTTGCTAATGGAGTCAAATTTGAATCCGCCAGCCCAGTTCATCTTCGTCTTGGATATCATTCTTTTAGATCGCTTTTATATATGATGTTGCTAGAGTATTCTATTTGGCGCCATTAGAGATATCTAGTAGTTCATCAATTTGAGCGCTCAACTCATTTGGTGTGGAGGCCGGTAATTTGCATACGAAATTCTGGCAAACATAGGCGGCCCCTCCCTCACCGGCCGGGCGATTTTTGAGCAAAGCCAAACGGTCGTCAGCAGACTCCGAGGTGGCAATGATTCGGTTGGGAATATAGCGTTGATATATCATTTCCAGGAATTTCGCCCGATCAGCTTCGGGTCCAACAACAGCAAACTCCGCCCTCGGAACAAATTGATTATACGCAACCAGAAGAGTCGACATTAGTCCGACCGGATATTGGGAAATTGCGCCGCTTAGCGCATCAAGTGAATGATCAAGTGAGGCCTGCAATTTTCGGTCGTCGGTAGATCCAATCAGACGTTGCGCGGCCAAAAGTAAATACGCGCCGGGGGACGGATATGATCCATCGTAGATGTCGCTGGGGCGAACAATTTGATCGCCTAGCTCAGCAGGAGAAATATACAGATGTCCTGCGGGGTCGCTAAAAAGCTCGAACCCCTCGCGAACAAGTTTTATCGAAAACTCCAGCCACTTGTAATCGTGATCTGTCTCATAGAGATCCACCATGCCGTTGGCGACATATCCGTAGTCTTCAAGAAATTTCCCTGTGGAAAATACTCCCTGCCGATACGAATGAAGGAGGACGCCGTCTCGATACATTTTATCTTTTAAGAACCCACCCAGTTTGCGAGCAGCGTCAAGATAATTTTGCTCACCACTGACCTGATAACCGCGACAAAACGCAGTCAAGGCCATCCCGTTCCAACCAGTGACAACTTTGTCATCCGTTAGCGGCCTCTCCCGAGGAGCTCGCGCGTCGAATAGCTTCTTTACCAGAACTGCGAGACTCTTGCGAATCCTCTTTTCCTGGGGATTATTTTTCAGTTCGTCGAAGCTGGCAAGATTGAGCGCCAGTACATTTGTACCGCCATCGAAATTCCCCCTTTCGGTGGCTATGTAATATTGATAGAACAATTCAGCTTCGGATCCCAGAATTTCATCCAACTCGGATTTCTTCCAGATATAGAAAATGCCTTCTTCGCCTTCGCTGTCTGCGTCGAGAGCGGAATACAAGCCGCCTTCCTTATCTGTCATTTCGCGAAGCATGAAATCAAGCGCACGCAAAGCGGTTTCTTTGTAATCGCGATCTCCCAAAAGAAGAAACGCATCCAGATAAACCGGAACCAGAAGCGAGTTGTCATATAGCATTTTTTCGAAATGCGGCGCCGTCCATTCCCGGTCGACCACATAGCGATGAAACCCGCCGCCGATATGATCATACATTCCCCTCGAAGCCATCGCCCGAAGAGTTTTTTCGAGCGTTGTTCGCGTGGATTCGTCGCCAGTCGACGCATAGGATCTCAATTGCGCCGTTAATTCAGCCGTATGGGGGAATTTTCTGCCCGTGCCGAATCCACCATGCACCGGGTCAACTTTGGAGAGGCTTTGTTTCACCGCCCGGTCAAAGATACTTTTACCAAGCTCCGCTTTTGCGGCGTAAGGTCTCAAGCGCTGCTCAACCGCACGACTCATTGCGTCGGCCTGTGAGTTTACCTTCTCGCGGTCAGTTCGATAAACGTCATTCAAGTTGCGTAGCAGTGACAAGAAGCCAGGCCGCCCATAGCGATCTTCCTTTGGAAAATATGTCCCTCCAAAAAAGGGCTTCAAATCAGGAGTGAGAAAAACAGACATTGGCCATCCGCCACCACCCTTGGTGAAGGTTTGCACAAATGTCATGTAGATTTGATCAAGATCAGGTCTTTGTTCGCGGTCTATTTTGATGGCAATAAAATGTTCATTCAAAAAAGCAGCCACGGCTTCATCTTCAAAAG
The DNA here is from genome assembly GCA_022572905.1 of Candidatus Zixiibacteriota bacterium. Lineage (GTDB taxonomy): Bacteria > Zixibacteria > MSB-5A5 > GN15 > JACZUZ01 > JACZUZ01. Next base: position 9,759 of record JACZUZ010000008.1, read on the forward strand.
ATTCATGCTCCATAACATGACACCAGTGACACGAGGCGTATCCGACCGAAAGGAAAATTGGTTTATCTTCCTTACGAGCGCGCTCAATAGCTTCATCGCCCCACGGATACCAGTCTACGGGATTATCCGCATGGCTCAAAAGATACGGAGAGCTCTCATTCGCCAGATGGTTCAATTTCAAATTCGGGTCAAACCACTTCTGCTCAGACACAACCTCCTGAGTCTTTTGTATGTCTTTTGACATGGTACTTGCCTTTGTATTATTACTTGAAGACTCCCCACTACCGCAGGCCAACAAACTAATAAGAGCCAGATTTGCCGTATATAGCCACCTCTTTGAACAAAATAAATAAACCGCCTTGTGATTCATAATTTCTCTTTTGCTACAGTTTTCTTAACGCATATTGATGTTATGCCTTGTATCTAATCAGCTAAACCGCTCCTCATTTGCCAAGGCTAGCGCGAGTGAAATATCGAAACAGACTTCCAAACGCCCACAGAATTAATATACAAACTGTGCCACAGACTTCAATGGGCGCTTGCCGAATGACTTTGCGCGAGAAATATGGAAATTGACGAATGTACGAAAATTTGATCTTCCACGAGACTAGCCACATTGGCGATATTTCGTAATTTTTTCCACCCAATAGTAACTTTGGCCAGACCTAATCTGTCATCTGATCGAGTTTCGCCCCGACTTAGCGGGAGCGCGAATAGCGAATGTAATGTTAGCGCAACTTCCGTAGTTTTTTCCACCACGCCGGTCGGGAATGGCTCCGAGTATTGACCAACTACGTCAAGCCAGGGCTCGGCCCAGGTATCTATAATTTTTGCCTCACCCTGGCGAATAATCCTACCTGTCAGCTCGGCGTAAGTTTCTTTGTTCAGCCACCTGCGAAGTGTGGCTTGTAACATTTCAAAATCATTTCCTTGCGGATGGCCGATTGGTTTACCCTGCAGGATGTATCTATTTCGTTCGACTTTTTGATTATAGGTGCGATTATAAACTCTGTCCCAACGAAGCATTCCTTCCCACTTTTGAGAAGCGCTCACAAGATGCGCGCCCAGGAGAAATCCTATTTCATCAGGTTCTTCATCACCCTGTGTTTTTTTCTCGATCTGAAAATCATCAACAAAAAGTTGACCGAAGAACCTTATTCCATCGCGCGGCAAGATATCAAAATCAATTCCGAGAAAAGTATTGTCATTGTTTCCTTCATTGAGTTGATTTGCGTGAAAGAAAATAAAGGGATTCAAGAATTGAAGCTCCAGGCTTCTACCAGGGCCCGCGAAAATGATTGACTCGAAAAATCCCAGTCTAATTGATTTTGATACATTCCAGTCCAGACGATGTCCCGCCATATATCTGTTCACAAACACGCCGCTATCCACCGCAGCGCCGCTTGATTCGCTGGCGGGAGGAAATCCATCCAATCTTGCCAAACGGTAACTGAAACTTATCCGTTCACCGAGTCGATAGCGAAACGCCAGGCCGTCGAGCGGGCGGGATGTTTGGCTCAAGAGCAGATTAGTATAGGTCGGTCCCCAACTTGCGCGATGACGCCCGAAAAGAAGATCGAACTTGGAAGTGCGATAATAGAGCGATCCGGTTTCGACATCCCCAGCCAGTCCACGCCAGACTTTACCCTTGTAAGTCGGATCGTTCGCCAGTTCATCATCCAAAACAAATGAACTCATGACCGAAAGTTTCGGAGAAAGGTTTACGCTGATTCCAGCGCGCACGGCTTCGAAAAATTGCAACCTCCTCTTCTGTTCAGAGTTAAATCTCTGCGTGTAAAATAAGTAGGTCCGCAAACTTTCAATCTCGCTTGACCAATATGAGATACTTCCATCTGGTCTAGTGATAGAATCTTGCGCTTGGGGAGCGAGTTGATAATCGAAATAATTATTCAACCCTAAAGTCTGGTTTAACTTGGCCCGCAAATAAAAAATCTCAGAGCCCGGCTCACCAATCGGGATAAAACTACCCGCAACGGCTGGTTGGAACGCCCATAATAGCGCTAGAAGAAATGTAGTTAAAAAGCGCTTCATTGACGCTAATGTGGTATCTATTTGCGCCGGGACTTGATAAGACTTGGCGCTCTGGCGCTACCAGTTTTAATGTCCGGTCCCCTTGAGGACAGTTGGGATTGTACGCGCCAGAAGTTTTGCGTCCAACCATAATGACCAGTTATCAATATACTCGAGATCCATTTTCATCCACTCATCAAAATCAATGCTATTTCGTCCACTAACTTGCCAAATACAAGTCACACCCGGCTTCATAGCCAGCTTCCGTCTCTGCCATGTGTCAAATTTTTCCACTTCGCTGGGCAGGGCCGGACGAGGTCCGACAAGTGACATGTCACCTTTGAGCACATTAAATAACTGTGGTAATTCATCGACTGAATATTTTCGCAAGTACTTACCGACCTTTGTAATTCGGGGATCATCTTTAATTTTGAACATCGGTCCGGACATTTCATTGCGCTTTCTGAGTTCGCCTTTTATTCTTTCAGCGTTAACTTCCATTGTGCGAAACTTCAAAGCCATAAACGGAGCGCCGTTCTTACCACACCGTTTTTGTCTAAAAATAACAGGCCCCGGCGATGTTATTTTGATGAGGGCTCCGGCAAATAACATAATAGGAAGAGTTAGGATTATTCCAACTATGGCTCCTATTTTGTCAAAAACCAATTTCAAAACAGTCACAACTCCTTCTTCTCGATCAGATCGATACATAAGGGCGGGCTGACCGCTAAACGTTTTAACGCAACAGCGACTGATTTTAGTGCGATAGATTTGAGGTAGCACGCAAACCGGTGTTCCCATATCTTCCGCCACTGAAAACACTTCCTGAGTCTCTGCAAATTGATTATCCTCCGCCCCAATAAACAATACATCAACTTGACCACCCAGTATCGCCTTTTTCATTTCATCAATTCCACCGATTAGAGGAATATCGCGGTAGCGCCACAGTTGTCCATCCCATGAATCCACAAACCCTGTCGGGGTAATTTCCGATTGGGGATTTGAAAGCAACATATTGGCAATCAATTTCGCGCGCGTACCGGTTCCGTATATCAACGCCGTTTTCTGTTTCAAACCCAACTTCAGTCCAAGTTCATTGCTGGCGCCATAATGTGAGTAACTTGCGCCAAGAACAATCATCCGGGAAATCAGGACGGGAATATTTTGCAAAATGATATTCAAATAGATAAATGTTAGAACAGTTTCAGTATGACTGGAGTACGCAAACACGTAAATCAAAGAGAGAAAACCCAGAACAAATTTTATTTCGGATTTGAAGTTATTGAATAGAAGCCGAATGTCGTTTGATTCCGGAACTGATTCCAAAAAACCACTTTGCAATCTGATCATCAGATAAAGTCCTAACGAAATTGCGATAATACCAAGTATATACAGAATGGAAATACTCTGCTCCCAAATATTGGCCGAGGCAAGAATCGCTACGGTGAGCAAAGCCATTCGCAGAGGCAAATCGCAGATAAATAGCGTTATTCTTGTATTTAATAGAGTTTTCACAATGGATACCTCTTGTGAGCTACCTCTTGTTCGCTTCAAGCATAGTTCTAATACATTCGATATATCGCCGCGCAACATCTTTTCTCTGGTGATTTTCCGCAACGTATTCTCGCCCCTGCATTCCAAGCCTGGTTGCCAATTCACGATTCTGGAATAGTTCATTAATTCGATCTACAAGCGAATCCTCATTTTCCGGTTCAAATGTCATCCCCGCTTTGGCTGTCTCCACTAGTTTTTGCGATTCTCCCTGCGCTCCTAACAAAATCGGTTTGCCTGACGCCATAATTTCATAAAGCTTTGATGGAATATTTCTGCGAAAGAGACTCACGTTACGAAGTGGCGCGAGGCAAACATCAGACGCGCTATAATAATCCGGCGCTTCCGAGCTTGGAATCTGCGGAACAAAAGTCATATTGGTAAGCCCTTTTTCCGCAACTAATTTCTGTAACTTTATTTTTTCGGCTCCATCACCTACCATCAGAAAGCGAATTCTGTTGTTGTGTTTAAGTTTTTCAGCGGCGCCAACTACTGTTTCCAGTTTATGCGCCATTCCATGAGTTCCGATATAACTGACCAGAAATTCTCCATCGAATTTTAATTGTTTACGGATTTTTTCTCCATCGGCGTTTTCGAACCGCTTTAGTAAAACACCATTGGGGAGGAGTGTTATTTTCTCCCTCGGCACACCACGATCTACGAGAGTGTCAATTGTTCCTTGCGCAACAGCCACAATGAGAGAGGCGCGTCGATAAAGGAACATTTCAATCCATTCCAGAATCCGTATGATAGTCTTGTTGTGAATCGCGCCGACCGCCACTATCTCCTCCGGCCACAGATCGCGCACTTCAAAGACAAACGGCGCACGTTTGAACATTGCTGTTATCCAA
>JACZUZ010000300.1 GCA_022572905.1 Candidatus Zixiibacteriota bacterium
TGAAGCAATGATCGATCGCCCTTCGAGAGGTCAATTCGCTCACGAAGTTTGAAAGCATGGTAATTCGTTATGACAATCTTGGCGCGTTCCATCTCACGCCTCATGTCGTTGGGGACCAGCTCGCGACTGCTGTAATAGCTGTACGGATCGTTCGGTTGCAAAACGCGGAGACGGTCTTTAATTGTCAAACCGGGAGCGACAATCAAGAAACCACAAGTGAATTTGTTGCTGGTAGGGTGGCGAGATGCATTTATCGTCTGCCAAGCGATTAGCATGGCCATGACAGTCGTCTTCCCAGAACCAGTGGCCATTTTTAGAGCCATCCTCATAAGCTCAGGATTTGAATCCTTGTTCGCGCTTGCTATGTGTTCGAGGAACTGCTTACCAGATTTGCCAGCTCTAGGAGCCACTTCGGTCAGCCAAATTGCAGTCTCGGCTGCTTCAACCTGGCAGAAGAATGGTCGGATTCCTGCGAATCTGTGATTTCGCCAGTGTTGTAGAAGCCGCGCAGTCTCAGCAGTGACATGCCAATCAGATGGATTGGGGATTTTGCGCCATTCGTCTACCTTGCGACGAATATTGTTTATGCTGGATGTGGTATCATAGAGTTGATCTGTCGATGAAAGGCTTTTGCCCTCATCCAATACCAGCTGGGCTTGACCGTCCAGTCCTTTACGCTTCCTAGGTTTAGGAATCGGGGTAATGAACTGGGCGCTTCGCCGACTCTCGATTATCTTCTGAGTGGGCTGTCCTTGGTCATCCAGCTCCCAATAGCGTGAGGGGTAGTCATAGGGAGAATTGAGAATGGGCTTTTCAAAGAAACGATTTTCCAAATCAGCAATACTCCCATGGACGATTGATTCTTGTGTGCGACTTCCAATCTCCTCTATAATAGCAAGCAGGTAGCTGACAGTCAAACGACCGGCAAAGATATTTTTGCCGTAGTAGATTCGACTACAACGACTTACAAGGCCAGCCTCGTTCGTCACACTTGACTCTTTCTCCTATTGTCCATTCAATTACGCCTTTGGCTTCGTTACTGAATAAGAATCGAATAACAAGATGAAAATTTACCAAGACTCCATTATCCTCTCCGCCACTGATCTCTGCAATTATCTGGAGTGCTTGCATCTTACAACATTGAGCCTCCTTGATTTGACAAAGCAATTAGAAAGAGATCCACCCGACGAAGAATCTCAGCTCATTATGCAAAAGGGTATCGAGCACGAGAGTCAGTGGCTTGAGATTCTCAAGAGTCAGGGAAAGCGAATTATTGAACTAAAGTCATATGGATTAACTGATGGTCAGCGTGAAGAAAAGACCATCGAAGCTCTTCGGGAAGGTGCGGATGTGATTTATCAGCCGTTTCTGGCGAGTTCTCCATTCATCGGCTATGCAGATTTCCTGTATCGTACCACTACCCCTTCGAAATTAGGAGACTACTCATACGAAGTTGTTGACGCCAAACTCGGCAAACATCCAAAACCATATTACGTGATTCAGCTTTGTCTTTATTCGGAGTTGCTTGCTAAACATTTGGGGCATACTCCTGAGCGTATACACATCGCCCTGGGAGATAATCGACTCGAGTCTCTTTATGTAAAAGACTTTTACCATTACTACTCACATTTGAAGAGGCAAATGCTAAATCACGTTGAAGATAAACCAGAAACATATCCGGAAGAATGTAGCCATTGTGTGAGGTGTGCGTTCCGCAGTAGATGCGAGAAGCAACGACTAGATGATGATCACCTGTCACAAGTAGCGAACATACTCAGGCGACAGATCAAGAAGCTGAAGGGAGTCGACGTAACTACCCTCAAAGGCCTGGCGAAGTTGAAGCTGAATCATATAAAAGGAATTCGCGACGACACATTGAAACGACTGAAGACGCAAGCACAGTTACAGCATCATAAGAAAACGACTGGCAAAGATAAATGTGTAGTTCTAACCGATCAACAGCCTGGCAAGGGATTTAATCTACTCCCCAAGCCAGATCCGGGCGATCTATTTTATGACATTGAAGGTGATCCGCTATTTGCCGGAGGGCTCGAATATCTTCATGGTGTATTCTATTTGGACAAAAATAAGGAAAAGTTCTTGAACCTTTGGGCTCACGATCATCAGGAAGAGAGATCAGCATTCGAAGAGTTGATAGACTTCTTCATTGATAGACTCCGTCGATATCCAGAAATGCACATTTATCATTATGCTTCTTATGAGGAAACAGCGCTTAAGAGGTTCATGTCGAAGTATGGAACTCACGAAGCGGAAGTGGATCATCTACTAAGAAGTAAAGTATTCGTTGATCTCTACAAAGTTGTTCGACAAGGGATTCAGGTTTCTGAACCATCATACTCGCTAAAGAATCTTGAACGATTTTATATGGATGCTCGAGAGGCGGAAGTAAAGACCGCTTCGGGAAGCATTGTCTGGTATGAGAAATTCATCGAAACTGGCGAGCAGAAGTTTCTTGAAGATATCAAGCAATACAATTTAGAGGATTGCAAGTCTCTTTTACTATTGCAAAACTGGCTTCTGAAGCTGAAGAAGAAACACTTTAAGCAGGCTGATACACCTGAAATTGATCGCGAGGATTTTGACCAGAGAGAAGATCCGAATGAGAATCAGCTTCGAGAATTTGAAAGAGTATTGCTAAAAGGTATTCCAAAGAGTGAAGCTGACTACACTCCGGAACATCGACTGAGAAAGAACATCAATGACTTGGCGAACTTCTATCGTCGTGAGGCAAAGCCTGCATGGTGGAGAATGTTTTCAAGACAGACAATGTTGACTGAAGAGCTCATTGATGATGGCGAGTGTATTGGTGGACTGACACTTTCAGATGATCCCGAACCCTTTGTGGAGAAACTATCAACTGTATACACGTATGATTTTCCAGAACAAGAGTACAAACTCAAAGAGAGTGATCGCGTCTTGATAGCCGATTCTCTTGTCCCCGCTGGGTTTATTTATTCGCTCGAGCCAGAAGACCGCAAGATTCAGTTGAAACGTGGTAGCGCAAAAGCTCCACTCCCAGAAACTCTTGACATCACTCCAAAAGGTCCAATCAATACTGATCCACTACGAGATTCGCTATGGCTATTCATCAAATCCTTCATTGAAAATATTAGTAAGAAAAAGCGACCATATCCAGCCACTCTCGATCTACTCACTCGAACAAATCCACGTATTACTGATGTTAAATCAGGACAACCTCTATATGATAGTGGGGCTGCCAGTCTCGAAAACTATCAACAACTAGTTGAGAAAATGAAGGACACATATCTGTTCATTCAGGGTCCTCCCGGTACTGGCAAAACATACACTGCTTCGCATCTAATCGTTGGACTGATGAAAAAGGGATACAAAATTGGAGTAACAGCGAACAGTCATAAAGTTATCCACAACCTACTTTTAAGCGTTGAACGAAGAGCAGAAGAATCTGGCTTTGAGTTTGAAGGGGTAAAGAAGTCTTCGCGGGGTTCAGAAGAAACTATATATGAAAGTAAATTTATTCATTCCATAGGAGATCCGGACGAAGCGATTGGCTCGCTTCCCAGTTGTAACCTAATAG
>JACZUZ010000301.1 GCA_022572905.1 Candidatus Zixiibacteriota bacterium
ATGAATTCATTGAACTCAGCGGACAACTCCGGTTCGATAGTTGGCGCTTTGCCCAGTATTATTTCCCCTGTGGAGCCATTCAGCGTAATAATCTCGCCTTCTTTGATTGTCAACTTGCCAACCTGAAACATTTTCTTTTTTTCATTAACTCTAAGAGACTCGGCTCCGGCAACGCAACATGAACCCATCCCGCGCGCGACAACCGCCGCGTGGGATGTCATTCCGCCACGCGAGGTAAGAATACCGGCGGAGGCTTCCATTCCCTCAATGTCATCGGGATTGGTCTCTTTGCGAACAAGGATTACGCTCTTCTTCGCTGCGGCCAGCTTGACCGCCTCTTCGGAGGTAAAGCAGACCATTCCTGAGGCGGCGCCGGGTGACGCCGCCAGGCCTTTGGCGATTACTTCGTACTTGGCGCTAGTGTCAATCCGCGGATGTAGGAGTTGATCGAGATCAGTTGGCTTAATTCTCATCAACGCCTCGTCGCGTGTAATCAGTTTCTCATGGGTCATATCGACAGCAATCTTTACGGCGGCCTGGACAGTGCGTTTGCCCCGGCGAGTCTGAAGCATATAGAGTTTGCCATTATCGATCGTAAACTCAAAGTCCTGCACATCGCGATAGCGCTTCTCCAGCTTACGCGTAATGTCGCGCAGTTTCTTATACATATCGGGCATGTCCTGCTCGAGCTTGCTAATTGGCAGAGGAGTTCTTATTCCCGCCACAACATCTTCACCCTGCGCGTTCACGAGGTACTCTCCATAGAATACATTCTCACCGGTGGAAGGGTCGCGTGTGAAACCGACACCCGTACCTGATTTGCGACCGCTGTTTCCGAATACCATAGCCTGAACTGTAACGGCTGTGCCTAAGTGAGACGGAACATTGGTCATGCGCCGATAGCTGATTGCGCGCGGGTTGTTCCATGAACGAAAGACAGCGTCACGCGCCATGCGCAACTGCACAAACGGATCATCCGGGAACGGCTCTCCGCTTTTGCGCTTAATCAGCGATCTGTACTTGTTAATTATGTCCTGCAGGTCTTTGGCTTGTAGCGATGAATCGCTCTTGATGCGGCGATCTTCTTTGATTTTCGTGACTATTCTTTCAAATAACTCACGATCAATGCTCAAAACCACATCACCGAACATTTGAATCAGGCGGCGATAGTTGTCATAAGCGAACTTGGCGTCGCCTGATTTCTTAATGAATCCTTCAAGTGTCTCCTGATTAAGTCCGAGATTCAGGATCGTGTCCATCATTCCGGGCATTGAAACGGCTGAGCCCGATCTGACCGAGAGAAGCAGAGGCTTGGAGGGGTCGCCAAATTTCGTTCCGGTAAGTTTTTCAATCTTGGCGACATGCGATTCGAGTTCTTTGTCTATTTTCGATGGCACCTGCATGCCCGATTCATAAAAAGCGCCGCAGACCTCGGTTGAGATCACAAATCCGGGCGGCACCGGAATTCCCGCTCTGCTCATTTCAGCTAAGCCAGCTCCTTTACCACCCAGAATTTTTAAATCATCCGACGAGCTTTCGGCTTTGCCGCCTCCGAAATTGTAATATGCTTTCACACCAACACTCTTCTTCTTTATAGGTTTCACCACAGAAACTGTCTCGCGAACCAGATTCTGTGAAGTTGTTTTTGAAATTGATTTGACTTTGCCAGATAGATCCACGCCAGCGGCGGCGTTTATTACCGAGGCTCGGCCTTTGGGTGGGGCGGAGACAGGCGACGCTGACATAACAAATGTTCCTTTGCCGGTCTCCCCTCTCGATTTGGGAGGTGAATTTCCGTTCTTAGTGGGCTTTTTGGACGTTTTCGTAAGATTCATGAATTGACTCGTTTTTGCGGGTTGTTTTCAGGTCCGGCGCTCCGACGTTCGCCAGACGGGGAGATTTTCACTTCTTTGAGGTCAAAATCTCAGTTGAGGCTGACAAGCTTAAGGCCCTGCGCTTCAATGAGTTACATCAAAATGGCGCAATTGACCTTAAGTATATACAGGATACTATATTGATAGTATCCGCGCAAGCGGTATTGGGGGGGGGAGTACTCGAGGGTATCGTGGTGGCCCACATTTCAGGTGGGGTGGCCCGGACGTTCGTCCGGGTTTCAATAACTGTAACGGATAAGGAAGTGTGACTTCGGCGAGCTCAGCCGAGTCGGACATCTGCCGCCCACAAAATGACATGGGCTGGCCGCGAAGCCTGGGAACTGTCATGCTGAGGAGCCTTTGGCGACGAAGTATCTAGTCCTGAATTTTCGCCAATTTCGTTGGCAGATTCTTCGCTTCACTCAGAATGACATTGTCGATGGGTGGCCCACCTTTCAGGTGGGGTAGCTTATCCCGATCTGGGAGAATTCCCACCGCACGAAGCCTGTAGATAAACACGAGTACCCCGACCCTCTGGGTTGGGTATTACTGGAAACCCACCGCAGAGCGGATGGGCTACCCGGCTTCTTCTAATAAATATAGCGAACCCCATAATATACTTTCTTAATCTGGCACAAGGTATGTTCGATTCCAGATATCAAATTCCACAGTACGCACTTCTTCTGCAATTAATTGGCCTGACACGCGATCCAACAGTCTCGTAAATAATTTCACTGTCATGTTCTTGTCTTTGCATGAGAGTGGCACCAACACTTTTTGCGTGTCAACCAAGTGATATCCTGTTGGCCACACATATTTGTTATCCCAGTTAAGATCCTCATTAGATCTCTTAAGCATTCTTCGAAAGGGAAGCCCTCTATTTTCGAAAATATAATTGTTTAAATCTCTATCGTTTATCAATGTGTGGCAAAATGAGGAGTTCAAACATTCACCGCTGAAGCAAAGACTATCAATAATAAAAATTGGTATCGAGTCAAAGTCTGTTTCACTCCGTACTTTCTCCACAAAATCTACATCACAATAGAAACCAATCGTGGAATCTCCTTCAATTGCGCTACCTTCTAGATCGAGAAGATAACGATCAAAGATAATAACCGGTCGATGCTCTTTGATGGGGCGTATGTTACGAAACGTGATTGTTGCGCAACCTAACTGAGTTATTGAAAAGGAGACGCTCACAAAAACGAGCGACCAGAAACGCCATGTGACAACTTTTCTAATATATATAGCGAACCCCATAATAAAGTCCCTGCATATTACCGATCGCGTGGCCCGGACATTTGTCCGCGTTTCCTAAAACCATCACAACATTAAGATAGACGCTACAGATTCGTAGAGCAACCCACCGGATAGCGTGGCCTTTGGACTTGTCTGAGAAGCTTGGGAACTGTCATGCTGAGGAGCCTTTGGCGAACGAAGTATCTAGTTCCGAATTCTCTACAATTTCGATGGCAGATTCTTCGCGGAATTTATCCTGAGAAAAGCGAAGGACTCAGAATGACATTGATGACAGAGCCGGGCGCCACACCGCTTGCGGTGGAGATTTTTGACTTCAACCCATTTCGACTAGATTGAAGCGTTCGCTCTAACGTATGATACTTTCCCTGAGCAGGCATTGCAAAATAAACCCACCCCAGAGGAGACGGGCCACCCAGACCC
>JACZUZ010000302.1 GCA_022572905.1 Candidatus Zixiibacteriota bacterium
CTATATCCGTCGCGATAACTGTAATCGTGTAGATTCCTGCAGTATCCGCAGGGAAACAGATCTGGTCTCCTACTATTGAGCCAAAACTTACCGATGTATCCACAACGTTATTTTCGCGGTCAGAGATTGTCAGCGCGGACACACAAACAGTATCGGGCGCACAGAGAAAAACAGTGCTTGGCCCCGGACATGTTACAACGGGAGGTTGATTGCATGCGCCTGTGTCGATCTCAATTCCTCGGCAATCATTCGAATTTCCCAGAGCTTTGCAGCGCTTGTTTGGATTGTTGTGGAAAGGATTGCAAGCGCTATTGCCAGTGTCCGGACAGGGATTTGGTTTGGACTCACCTCGGAATTTCACGCGAATTGAGAATCGACCTGTTCCCGTAGGGACGGCGAGTTTGACGCAGGCGTTGCCAAGCGAGTCAGTCAGAACCGAATCGTCTGAATTCTGGCCGATACTTACGCCACAATTGCCGGAGTTGAAAAAGAATAGGATTTCTCGGCCTTCAAGCGGAGATTCCGTTTTGTTCTGGCAGGCCTGTACGAGGTTCGCGCAAACTACTATCGAATCGCCGCCATCAGTCGGACAGAGACTGTCAGGTACGAATGAGGTAATGCGAAGAATGGTATTTGAGACTCCAAATACAACTCCGGCAGTTTTGTTAGATGTACTTCCCTTGGCGAGAGCGTCGAGAGTGGCGACATAGTCATCGCTGCTCAATACTTCCCAGCTCGTGTAGAATTTTCCGGCTCCGTCGACTGTTACCTGCCACGGATTCACGTTATTTTTTCCAACTAGCGTCCCTGAGGAATCTGTTACCGACAATGTAACAGTCTCTCCGGCTCGATAGTTTTCGCCGGTAAAATAAACGACCGATCCAAATATGTATTCAGTTTGATCTGTGAATATTTTCGCGGCAAGCGGATCTGAGCTGGTGGAAAGTTTCTGCGCTTGAGCGACGTTAGTCGCGAACAGAGTTGAGAATAGAATCAGCCCCAACCACAGAAATCGAGTGGCAGCAGACGTCCCCAAAGAGGTTTTTCTCGAAGAGCTCAAAGAGATATTCCTATCGAGCTGGTTTCGCGGAAATGCGCAGTTTGAGAATGTGTAACGATTCATGCGAATGATTATTTACGTGATTTCGGAAGTCTGGAGCCAAGAGGCTTCTTAAGAAACATTTCGTGTTTTACACGGCCACACCCCGAGCCGGATTTTGACCCCATTAAGGGAGTTTCGTTGCTTGTGAACCCTTTCGCATCGAGCGAAAGAAGAAGTTCTTGGAGTATCTGTGCGGCAAAGGACTTAGATTGTGACTCGCATGTCGAAGTAAACCAGATGCAGTCCACTCTGAATATAACGCTTTCACCTTGGTAGTCAATGACTTTCGGGGAAATGAGGCGGCCACTAGCGCCACATTCTCTCAGAGAACACTCCGGAGAGTGTCTCAGAGATCGTAGCAGAGGGTCTCCCAAAGTCTGCCCTGGAGTGCACTCCAAAGAGTGGCCTGAAATCGGCAGTCTCCCCTGGACTGAAAATGGAAGTCCAGAGATCATAAGCTGAGCCTGATTTTCAAATTCCATATACATATATTATCCCAAACCTTACTTGAGCAAACTCCGTGCGAAACTCTCGCCTATACCCCACAGCGGGTTAGAGACGAATAGGTGTTGCAAACGAATGCGCAGGAATGGCAAGGAGATGGCGGGCGAGCGGAAATGGAAATTCGTGTAAGACGTATCGTTATAAGAGATTGACTGTTTCGAATCTCCGGCTATATTAAGCGGAGAGCCTTACGTCAATTAGACGCCAGGAAGTCAATAACGGGATGGCGAGAAAGGATTCCCGATGAATTTCTCGAAAGTTATGCTTTTAGCAAACAATCTGCGTGGTGATGTCTACACGCGCTTATATAAGTTTGGCAAAATCGCGACTCTCTCGAGCTTGCTCTGTCTCGGAGTTATTGCTAACTCAGTTAGCGCCCCCCTTCCAATTGTGACTCAGAAATCCAAAGTTGTAACGTCGAGTGCAGAACCTTCTGTAAGAGTTCATCGCGCAGGATCATACGCATTATCTATTCCCCACAACGGAACTCTGGGATCGGGATTTTCGGCCCAGTTGACCGATCCCTTGACCGGCGAACCTATTCCCAGCTATGAATTCCCACAGGGGTCGCATCTGGAGCACCTGTACAGCGCATCAATCTGGATTGGCGGAGTTGTGAATAATGACACGCTTGTTTCGGTGGCTGCGGACGGGTGGATAGACTATTTCGAAATGATCCCATCGCCGGTCCTGCCGGGCGTCAGGGTAGTTCAAGGTCCGGCTGATGAAAATTATGGCGTAGTTTACTCGGATACTCTGCCGCCAATATTGCATATCATCAATTCCCCGGGCGCCGTGGGCGTATTGGTTGAGCAGACCTCCCGGAGCTGGGCGGCGCCGCCGAATGACAACATAGCGATAATCGAATACAAAATCTCGAACTTTCGCGATGACACTATTAAGAACATGTGGGTGGGAATATATGTCGATGGTGACATTGTCGGCTTGGGTGATGCGGTACTCGGATTTAGTGATGATGTGTCCGGATATTTGGATGAATTTGGAATAGCATATATCACGGACAATGATGGTCATCCTGGCAACTTACCGGGAAATGATACCTGGAGTGAGTCTTCGATAAGATCAGTGATCGGGGCCAAAATTCTCGATTTTCAGCCAGCCTCTCCTTACCCAATAAATTTTAATTGGTGGGTTAGCAATGGAAACGCTCCTTTGGATTTTGGACCAAGGCTTGCAGGAACGGAGGAGGATCCCTTTCGGGATTTCGGCGATTGGCTGGGAACACCTGTTGGTGAATTGGATAAGTACTACATTCTCTCTCATTCTGAACGAGATTACGATCAGCTTGAAATGGCGCTGGACCACTCCGGAGATGGCTGGCTCCCGCCACCTGATTCTACAATCGCTAAAGGGATTGCGAGTGGAGCCGACACTCGTTTCCTATTATCGACCGGAGGAATCGACCTTGGCCCGGATGATTCCATTCACTTTGTTATCGCTCTGGCAATAGGTGAAAGTCTTCATCAGGGTCCAACCGACTTCGCTCAACTTTTCGACCCGTATTCTCCGAATAGCTTTATTGACCAACTTAGTTTTAGTGACTTGATCACCAATATTCAGTCAGCTGAATCATTATATGCTTCCGGATATGATGTCCCGGTTTACACTCCTCCCCCGCAACCCATTGTGATTGATCCCTTCGCCGAATCTCCGGAAATAACCTGGGTGTATAACACTAATTCGAATGTAGAGGGTTATGATATCTTCGTTCAAAGAATTCCCGATTCGATGATTTTCTGCAATATTGCCCCGATAGACACGCCATCATTTAAAATTGACGAAGTATTCAACTCAGAGCCAATTACGACTAATAAGTTCACAATTGAAGGACTTGTCGACGGCGCCTGGTATTCACTTGGTGTTGCAATACATCCCCCCGCAGACTCTGCACCAAAGATTTCAACTCCACGCGTCTATCACCATGGAG